>NZ_JBEAIG010000050.1:0-176517 GCF_040064575.1 Klebsiella sp. CN_Kp106
TGCTCCCGGGGGCGGCGCAAGCGCCTGCCCGGGCTACAGGTCCACCGCCGTCTGCAATACCGTCGCCCGGACAAATGCGCAGCATCGCCTCCGGGAAATTATGCCGCACTGCATTCTGCTCCCGGGGGCGGCGCAAAGCGCCTGCCCGGGCTACAGGTCCACCGCCATCTGCCATACCGTCGCCCGGACAGATGCGCAGCATCGCCTCCGGGAAATTATGCCGCACTGCGCTCTGCTCCCGGGGGCGGCGCAAGCGCCTGCCCGGGCTACAGGTCCACCGCCGTCTGCGAACCCGTCGCCCGGGGAAGGGCCGCAATCAGATCTCCGGGGTATTTTTAAAGCCCATCAGCATCAGCATCGGCTCCTGCTGTGAGCCCGCCGGGTCGAAATGATAGCGATTGCCCTGACGGTCGCCGCCGATATACCACGAGATCTCGGTTTTGCCTTCCGCCAGCGCCTTGCGCACCGCTTTATCGACATCCACCATCCGGTATTCGCGTTTGGAATTGAGGTACAGCGACGCCTCCGAGCTGTAGTTGCAGGGCGGGCGATGATTCCAGGTCACGCTGTTCGCGCTCCAGTCGTTGCTCGCCGGATAGAAAAAGATCTGATCCGCGCCGTTGGTTTCCACTTTTCCGCCGTAGATCCGCAGCTGATATTTAAACAGCGAGGCGTCCTGATCCTGCGGCAGCGGCGGGATAGGGAATTTCACCAGCGTCATGGTTTCCGGATTGTGCGTGCGCCCGCCGTTTTGCCAGTTATCGCTGACCACCAGGTTTTCCGGCGCGGGATGGGCAACCGTCGGCGCGGTGCTGTCCACCAGCGCATTCTCCTTCACCGTCGTGAAGCGATACGGCACCGCGCTGCCGCAGTCGATTCCCTTGTTCATGCAGCGCTCGGTCATATAGTGCGCCCCTTCCACCGTCCAGCCGTTCATAAAATCCGCGTGCGCCGTATAGATACTGCCCCAGCGCTCTTCGCGCTTCTCACCGTCCATGATCGGATCCAGGGAGAGCTGAATCTTCGCGGTATCCAGGGATGTAATCTGCGGCAGAACGTAGGCCACATTCATATTCACCGTCGGGATTTTCACCGGATAGTCGCTCGGACAGGCGCCGTTGACGTCGTATGCCGCGTTACTGTGTCCATGAGCCGGTTTGAGGTTGACCCCATCCCAGCAGTTGGGGAACTGAATACCGATATTAAACTGTACCGCATCGCCACCTTTACGCAGCCCACAGACTTCCCCGGCCTGGTTGCTGTAGCCTTTGCCGTTAGCGCACAAAAAGGTGATGCGCGAGCTGGGCGCCGAACCGTGGTGATCGCCCGCCAGCAGTTCGAGACCCGCCGGGAACGGGTGCAGCGGATACTGTTCCACTTTGGTGGTCTGATAGTAGGTTTTTTGATACGCCGGCGTCACCACCTGACCATCCGGCAGCTTCATCGACGGCACCCAGTAGGCGGAACCGTCGGCCTTGTTATCGCAGGTGGTTTCCGGCTGGTCGCGCAGCGTCTGATAGGTGGAAACCGCATCGGTATGGGTATTACCAAAAAAATCATGCCACATGGCCTGATTCGGTTTGCCGAACATCATGATGGCGTCATCGCCCAACGTATGGTGATAAGCGCAGACCACGTGGGCCTGCGGGCCGGCATGAGCGGAAAACGCGCCGGCAACCAGCAGCGGCGCGAGAGTTAAAGTGAACGCGTTCAATTTCATTTTGCAATCCTCCTTGTTTGAAGGAGTGCAGAGATAGCAAACGCCCGCCGATGTTACACATCATCAAACATCATTTCGTCTCATCGGCCCGCCCCATCAGGCTCGCGCATGATCCATGAGTACTGAAATGACTTCGGCGCCGGGAAATGCGTGCGCCGACGAAACGACCCCAGCCGCTGCGGCGTGCAGTAGGTGCAGCTCCCCAGCCACTCCATGTTTTCCTCCGGCACGCCCGCGCTGCGCAGCAGGAGGTGGGCAAAGGCCCGCAGATCGAACCACGCATTGTCGCCCGCGGTCGCTTTCGCCTGCTCCCCCTCCGACGCCGCCTGATGGGACAGGAAGAGCTGCTCCCGATGGCGTTTTGCCAGCTCGCCGGCGGGCATCGCCAGCAGCGCCTGGTAGAAGTCGCCGGTGACTTCATAGCAGCAGGGGTGAATATGCGGCCCGCTCACCACCACCAGATCTTGCGGGTCGACGTGATAACGCTGAAACAGCGCAAGGCTATTTTCGATAATCCCGCTGGCCGCGCCGCGCCAGCCTGCGTGCACGCTGCAAACATAGCGCCCATCGCGCGACGCCATCAGCAGCGGCAGACAGTCGGCGGTCACCACGCCCATCTTTTGCCCGCTGACGGCGGTAAACATCGCATCGGCGTGGGGGCGCTCCGCCTGCGGCGCCCGATACTCATGTACGATATTGCTGTGAACCAGTTTAACCGGCGCCATTTCGCTATAGGGAAAGGCGGCGGTTTCATGAACGTCGAGAAAGGCGTAGCGGATACCGGGGATATCGCTCAGTAAGCGGGATGTAAAAGACATGATGCTCGGAAGAATCAATGGATGATGATTTAACCTATGCCAAAGTAGAGAGATGCGCAAGGCGGATTCCCGGGCTACCAGTCCGGTAGCCCGGGCAAGGCGCGGCTTTACCGCGCCGCCCCCGGGAATCAGCGAAAATGCTCAGGCCAGCGCCGTGCGCTTTTGTCGGCTCATCAGCCAGAACACCGCCGCGCCCGCCAGCAGAATGCCGGGAGCGGACGCGGCCATCACCCCGACGGTGCCGGTGCCCAGCGCCAGCATTTTGCCCGCCAGCAGCGGACCGCTCATCGCGCCGAGACGGCCAATCGCCACCGCCGTCCCTACGCCGGTGGCGCGGATTTCGGTGCGATAGAACAGCGGAGCCAGCGCGTAAAGCACGCTCTGGCCGCCGGTGGCAAACAGTCCGGCGACAAAGCCGGAGAAGAGCATTGCGGTCAGCGAGGACGCGGTCCCCAGCGCCAGCAGCGACGCCAGCATGCCGGTATAGATCAGCAGCGACATCCACAGCGGGCTGAGCTTATCCATCAGCGCCCCCAGCAGCAGCGTGCCGCAGGCGGCGCCGAACTGCAGGACAAACATCACCCCCGCCGCCTCGCTGGGGCTGAACCCCTGGCCGACTAACAGCATCGGCAGCCAGTTGATCAGCATATAGACCACCAGCAGCGTGAAAAAATAGCACAGCCACAGCAGCAGCGTGGCGGTAGCGTTGCCCGGCGCGAGGAGCGTGCGCAGCGGCACGCCCCGCGCGCTGCGCTGAAACACCGGCGATTCCGGCAGCCAGCGCAGCAGCAGCGGCACCAGCAGCAGCGGAACGATACCGCCGATCCAGAACACCGTTTGCCAGGCCGCGGCAAGGCCGAAAAAGCCCAGCGCCGCCGCCAGCGCCGCGCCGATGGGGACGCCGCAGTACATCAGGCTGACCGCCCTTCCGCGAAAGCGGGGGCCGGCGGCCTCGGAGGTTAAGGCAATCAGATTCGGCAGCGCCGCGCCCAGGCCGACGCCGGTCAGCAGCCGGGCCAGCAGCAGCGTGGGATAATTCCACGCCAGCGCGGTAGCGATTGAGAACAGGCCAAAGAGCAGCACCGAGCCCAGCAGAATTCGCTTGCGGCCATAGCGATCCGCCAGCATGCCGCCCACCAGCGCGCCGGGCAGCAGGCCGAGGATCCCGGCGCTGAAAATCCAGCCCATCTGCATTTTATCCAGCGCGAACGCCTGCGCCATGCCTACGGCGGCGATGCCTGCCGCCTGCAGATCCAGCCCTTCCATCAGGGCCACCATAAAACAGAGCCCGACGGTTAACATCAGGCGCGAATTGCTTGCAGTCGTTGTTTGGGTCATAGGGTACCTTTGCGATATCCGGACAAGCGGAGCAGGTGAATGGCGGCTGATACGTTGCCAGCCGCGCGTTGCTTTTATTTGCTGCGGTTAAGCAGATCCAGCGCGACGTCGACGATCATATCCTCCTGACCGCCCACCATCCGCCGCTTGCCGAGCTCGACGAGGATATCCACCGCGCTCAGGCCGTAGCGCCCGGCGGCCGCTTCGCTGTGGCGCAGAAAGCTGGAGTAAACCCCGGCATAGCCCAGCGCCAGCGTTTCGCGGTCAACCCGCACCGGGCGATCCTGCAGCGGGCGCACCAGCTCATCGGCGGCGTTCATCAGAGCATACAGATCGGTACCGTGATTCCAGCCGAGCTTATCGGCGGCGGCGATAAACACCTCCAGCGGCGCGTTGCCCGCCCCGGCCCCCATCCCCGCCAGGCTGGCATCGATACGGTCGCAGCCCTCTTCCACCGCGGCGATGGAGTTGGCCACGCCGAGACTGAGGTTATGGTGCGCGTGCATCCCGGTGGCGGTTTCCGGCTTCAGCACCGCCTTGAGGGCGCGGAAGCGATCGCGAATATCGTTCATGTTCATCGCCCCGCCGGAATCCACCACGTAAATACAGGTGGCGCCGTAGGATTCCATCTTCAGCGCCTGCTGCGCCAGCTGTTCCGGGGAGGTCATATGGCTCATCATCAGGAAGCCGACGGTGTCCATGCCCAGCTCGCGGGCGAAGGCGATATGCTGCGCGGAAACATCCGCCTCGGTGCAGTGGGTCGCCACGCGCACCACCCGCGCCCCGGCCTGATACGCGTTTTTCAGGTCGTGCAGAGTGCCAATGCCGGGTAGCAATAAAGTGGCGATCTTCGCCTGGCTGACCGACTCCGCCGCCGCTTCAATCCACTGCAGATCGCTGTGCGCGCCGAAGCCGTAGTTAAAGCTGGAACCCTGCAGGCCGTCGCCGTGGGCCACCTCTATCGAATCGACGCCCGCGCAATCCAGCGCCCGGGCAATCTGGCGCACATTGTCGAGCGAGTATTGATGACGAATCGCGTGCATCCCGTCGCGCAGGGTCACGTCTGAGATATAGAGTTTTTTGCCGTTCATGCTGCTTCTCCCGCCGCGTCGTTCATCGCCTGGACCATTTTTTCCGCCGTCGCCAGCGCCGCCGACGTCATAATATCGAGGTTACCCGCGTAGGCTGGCAGATAGTGCGCCGCCCCTTCGACCTCGAGATAAACCGCCGTTTTCAGGCCCGAGAAGCGGCCGACGCCCGGCAGGTTTACCGGTTTATCTTCCGGGATGACCTCAAACTGCACCTGCTGCTTCAGGCGATATCCCGGCACGTAGGCCTGCACCGCCGCCGCCATCTCGGCGATCGAAGCGGCAATCGCCTGCTGCGATGCCGCTTCGCTCAGGACATAAACGGTGTCGCGCATCATCAGCGGCGGCTCCGCCGGATTCAGCACGATAATCGCTTTGCCTTTCGCCGCGCCGCCCACTTTCTCAATGGCCTGCGAGGTGGTTTCGGTAAATTCATCAATGTTGGCGCGCGTCCCCGGCCCGGCGGATTTGCTGGCAATTGAGGCGACGATCTCCGCATAGTGCACTTTTGCCACCCGAGAGACCGCCGCCACCATCGGGATGGTGGCCTGGCCGCCGCAGGTCACCATATTGACGTTGCCTTCGGCCAGATTGGCCTCGAGATTGACCACCGGCACGCAGTACGGGCCGATGGCCGCCGGGGTCAGGTCGATCACCCGGATCCCCGGCCTGGCTTCCCGCAGCGCGGCGTCGTTTTTCACGTGCGCTCCGGCGCTGGTGGCGTCAAAAACCACATCGATATCGGCGAATTCCGCCATCTGCATCAGGCCGCCAACGCCCTCGTGCGTGGTGGCGACGCCCATGCGCCGGGCGCGGGCCAGGCCGTCGGACTCGGGGTCGATGCCGACCATCACCGCCATCTCCAGGTGCTGCCCGTGGCGCAGAATTTTGATCATTAAATCGGTGCCGATATTGCCGGAGCCGATAATGGCGACTTTACGTTTACTCATCACTCTCTTCCTCTTTGGCGACAAAGGTCGCCGCCACTGAACCTAAACCGTCGATATGGGCGGCAAAACGATCGCCGGCGGTAATCGCCACCATCGGGCCTAACGCCCCGGTCAGCACGATATCCCCCGCCCGCAGCGGCTCGCCGAGGCTGGCCATTTTGCGCGCCAGCCACACCGCCGCGTTCAGCGGATGGCCAAGACATTCGCTGCCGCGCCCGCTGGAGACCTCTTCCTCGTTACGGGTCATGCGCATCGCGCAGTTTTTCAGATCCAGCCCATCCGGGCGCCGCGCCGGGCTACCCAGCACGTAAACGCCGCAGGAGGCGTTATCGGCGACCGTATCGACAAAGCCAATCGACCAGTCGCGAATACGGCTGCCGACCACCTCCAGCGCGGGAAGCACCCAGTCGATGGCGGCGTACAGTTCATCAAAGGTGGTATCGGCATGCGGCAGATCGCGTTTCAGCACCAGGGCGACTTCGGCCTCCACTTTCGGCTGCAGCACCCGGGAGAACGGCACATCGGCGTTATCGCCGTAGCACATGTCGGCAAACAGGGTGCCGAAGTCCGGCTGGTCAACGCCCAGCTGCTGCTGCACTTTAGGATGGGTCAGCCCCACCTTGCGTCCCGCCACCCGGCGGCCGTTCGCCACGTGGTGCTGCACGTTCATCCGCTGGATGGCGTAGGCCGCTTCCGCGTTGTCAACGCCGAGCGCATCGCGCAGCGGTTCAATCGCCTGGCCGCGGCTTTCCGCCTCACGCAGACGCTGCGCCAGTTGTTCAAGAGATAAGGTTGTCATCAGCACTCCTCAGGTACGCGCCAGAAAATCGAGCACCAGCTGGTTAAAGCTCTCCGCGTGCTCCCACTGCGCCCAGTGGCCGCAGTCGCGATAGATATGCAGTTCGGAACCGTTAATACCCGCCAGCAGGCGCAGCCCGGCGTCCATCGGTACAAAGCGATCGTTACGCCCCCAGACGATCAGGGTCTGCGCGCGGATTTCGCCGAGACGCGGGCTAAAATCCGGGAACTGCTTCGGGTTGGCTTCCAGGCTTTGGACGAAATTATCCAGATGCTCCCGGCGCGACAGCATATTATTGAGGCGCGCTTCAAATAGCGCGTCGGTCAAATCGCGGGTATCGAAGACAAAGATGTTCATCATCTTTTTCAGGTTTTCGATGGTCGGCTCACGGTACAGGCCGTTCAGCAGCTTGATGCCTTCCGTCGGCATCGGCGTAAACAGGCTCATGCCGCCGGTTCCGCCGCCCATCAGCACCAGTTTGCCGACGCGCTCCGGCCAGCTGAGGGTAAAGGCCACCGCGCTGTGTCCGCCCATCGAATTGCCCAGCAGATGCACTTTGCTGATATCCAGCTGGTCAATCACGCTTTTCAGCACCCTGGCGTTCAGGTCGGAACGGGAGCCGCGGTTGACGATAGAATCGCTTTTTCCCCAGCCGGGGCAGTCCAGCAGAATGACCCGGTAGCCCGCCTCGACCAGCGGGTCGATATTGCGGCTAAAGTTGGCCCAGCCGGTAGCCCCGGGGCCAGAGCCGTGCAGCAGGACCACGGTTTCGTCGCCCTCGCCGCAGTCATTAAAATGGATGCGTAATGTTTCTCCGCCCTCTTCCACGTTGAGGAAACGGCTGGTGGCGACTTCGGTTTGCGGTTGGTAGCTCATCATATTCTCCCGTTAATTCAGTTCTGCGCGGCGGCGCTCAGCGAGCCAAATCCGGCAATCCACTCGGGGATTGGTCGGTAATAGCGGCCTTCGCAGCGCCAGCGGCCAAATGCGGATAGCGCGGCAAAGGCGGCCACCCAGGTTTTAATTTCGTGCGTCGATTTCCCGGCCATTGCCGACAGCTCTTCGTTACTGACGGCATCCAGCTCCGCCAGCCGCCCCTGCTCAAGAAGGCTCATAAAGCGGGTATCCCAGACGGGGTTGAGCGGATAGAGCGAGTTCTGGTCCTCGATAAACTGCTTCGCCGCGCTAATGACCCGCTGCTGGCGCAGTTCACGCTCGTCCGGAGGCAGCTGCCTGCCGCTGCCCAGCAGCCGGTCGCGCATATGGGCATCGGCCTTCGCCAGCTCCGGTACCGGCGGCTGATGCGACAGGCCGCCGGAGCCAAGGATTAATACCCGTTTATTGAGGGTGGTCAGGAAGCGGCCAATGGCTTCGCCCAGCATGCGGGTGCGCTGAAAGCCCGGCAGCGGCGACGCCACGCCGTTGATAAACACCGGCAGAACCGGCAGGGTATCCAGCCCGCCGAGCAGGAACTCCAGCGGTTGCGCAAAGCCGTGATCCACCTGCATGCAGTAGGAGACCGCCAGATCGATGCCCTCTTTCATCACCGCGTGGGCGCAGGCCTCCGCCAGCGCCGTCGGCACCGGCAGAACGCCGCTGGCGCTGCTGAAGTCGCCGATAGCGGTCGCCCCGATGCCTAAACAGAACGGCGGCATCACATCGTAGAAAAAGCCGTTGTAGTGATCGGGAGCAAACAGCACCACCAGCTCCGGGTCGAAGGCGGCAATGCGCGCCCGCGCGTCGGCGATAGTGCCGTTCACTTCGTCCAGTACCGCCTGTTCCGGGTCAACGTAGCCCACCAGCGGGGTATGGGAGAGGCAATGAAGATACGCGTTCATATCAGGCCACCTGTTCAATCGTTGTTGCCGCCTGCGCGGAAGCCAGCTGCATCTTGCTCGCCAGCGCGTCGAGCTTTTTGCTCAGGGTTTGCGGGATGGCCACGGTGGCGACGAAGCGGTCCGGACGCACCACGGCAATGGCGGTATCGTGCTGCGCGAACCAGCTTTTCAGGCGGTTTTGCGTATCGCCGATGCGGATAACGCCGGGCACGTTGTCCTGATCGCAATGAATCTGCACCTCCGGCACCACCTGGATAAAGCGCACCCCGACCGCGCGCCAGCGGGCTATTTGTTCATCGTTGAGCCCCCACTGCGGATTACAGCCCCAGGCGATAATGGCGAATCTGGCGCCAATCACCTCATCGAGCAGCGTCACCTGCCCGTTTTCCAGCGTCACCTTCGGCTGGATAAACATTTTGCCGACCGGGGACGTTTTGCTTTCGCCTTCCGCCAGCAGCGCGCCGTCGCGATACTGCGGCATTGGCTTGAAACGCATTTCAAGGAAGTAGCGTTTAACCGGCGGCAGATAGTTGAGCAGCCACGAAACGCCGTCGCGCACCGCGCCGTGCCAGCGTTTCGGCGGCGCCAGGACGTTGCCGGCGGTGACCGACAGGTCGATCATCGCTTTGGCGTGATCGCGCCGCTCCTGCTGGTAGCTGTCCAGCAGCGCCTCTCCGGCTTTGCCGTTCACCACCAGCGCCAGCTTCCAGGCCAGGTTAAAGGCGTCACGCATACCGCTGTTGTAGCCCTGCCCCTGCCACACCGGCATGATGTGCGCCGCGTCGCCCGCCAGCAGTACGCGATCGACGCGAAAGCGTTCGGCGATGCGCGCGTTGTGGGTGTAGACGCGCTGGCGAATCAGCTCGACGTTATCCGGGTCCGGCAGCACCTTGCTCAATAGCTGGCGCATCTTGTGCGGCTCGCTGAGCTGGGCTTCGGTTTCACCGGGCATGACCATAAATTCGAAACGCCGTACCCCGTGCGGCAGCGCGGCGGAGACGTACGGGCGCACCGGGTCGCAGCACAGGTAGACGTGCGGCGTCGCCAGCGGATCGTTGGCGATATCAATAACAATCCATTGATTCGGCGCGGTTTTGCCTTCGAAGGGAATATTCAGCGCGCGACGAATGAAGCTGGCTCCGCCGTCGCAGGCCACCAGCCAGTCGGCGCGCACGGTTTCCCGCTCGCCGTCGCTGCCTTTGACGTTCAGGGTGACACCGTCACTATTCTGGCTAAAGGCCTCTACTTCGCGGGAAAACAGGCAGCGCACGTGGGGGAAACGGCTGAGGCCGTCGTACAGCACCGCGTCCACCTGCGGCTGAATAAACGCATTGCGGCGCGACCAGCCAAACTCGTCGGTCATCGGCTGAATATCGGCAAAGCAGCGCCCTTTCGGGGTGAGAAAGCGCATCGCGTGCCACGGCGTAGTATGCGGCAGCACGTTGTCGACCAGCCCCACCGCCTGCATCGCCCGCAGCGCCTCATCGTCGATACCGATGGCGCGGGGATAATCGATCAGCGACTCGAGCTTCTCAATCAGCACGACGCTGACGCCCATCTGCCCGAGGTAGTTGGCGATGGTCAGGCCAACCGGACCGGCGCCGGCAATAGCGACCTGCGCGCTGTGCTGTACCGCGGGTTGGATATCAGGATTGGATGTTGTCATTTTCAAAACCTCACGCTTCGGACAAATTGCCGTCACCGCACAACCTTCAGCAGGGCAATTTGTTAACTAAATGTGAATTTATTTTTATTGTGAGGTCAGTATAGGGTCGGTGATTTGCGCTACAATCAAAACATTACCGGATGAGCACCAGGTGCACATGATTGTTTATAATGATTTTTATTGAGGACGCATGAACGAAAACGCTTCGGCAGATTACAAAACGGTGCGCGGATTGAGCCGCGGATTATTGTTATTAAATTTGTTAAATAAATTCGACGGAGGCGCGACGGTCGGCACCCTGGCCGAGTTTAGCGGCCTGCATCGCACGACCGTCAGGCGGCTGCTGGAAACGCTGCAGGACGAGGGTTACGTGCGCCGCAGCCGCTCCGATGACAGCTTTCGCCTGACGATTAAAGTGCGTCAGTTAAGTGAGGGATTTCGTGACGAACATTGGATTTCTGCCCTCGCCACGCCGCTGCTTGGCGAGCTGCTGCGCGAGGTTTTATGGCCGACAGACATCACCACCCTGGACGTCGATGCGATGGTGGTGCGCGAAACCACCCACCGCTTCAGCCGCCTCTCCTTCCACCGGGCGATGGTCGGCCGCCGCCTGCCGCTGCTGCTGACCGCTTCGGGATTAACCTGGCTGGCCTTCGCGCCGGAACATGAACGAAGCCCGATTGTTGAGATGCTGGCCGCCCGCCCGGAAGCGGAGTATCAGCTGGCGCGCGAGCCGGAAAAACTGGCCGCCATCCTCGAACGCACCCGGCAAAACGGCTACGGCGAAAACTTTCGCGGCTGGCAGCAGGAGGAGAAAATCGCTTCCATTGCCGTCCCCATTCGCCGCCAGCAGCGGGTTATCGGCTGCCTGAACCTGGTCTATATGGCCAAAGCCATGACCATTGACCAGGCGGCGCAAAAGTACCTCACCTCGCTGCAGAAGGTCGCTGCCCGCATAGAAGAACGGATGTCCGATGAAGAGGTGTTTTATCAATAACCTTGTCCATAGGGGGTAAATCGCCCGTCAGCCATTGCGCCCGGACTCGTTATATATTTTAATATACAACGATTTTTCCTTTGCCGCTGAGCCCATCATGTCCAGACATCCGCGCGTTTTCTTTGCTATGGCGCTGTTAAGCGCCAGCCTGTTTGCCGGTCAGGCCTTTGCCGACCGCACCCTCACCGACCAGCTGGGTCGTGAAGTCACCCTCCCCGACCACGTCACCCGCGCCGTGGTGCTCCAGCATCAGACCTTAAACCTGCTGGTGCAGCTTAACGCCGCTGACGACGTCGTCGGCGTCATGAGCAGCTGGAAAAAGCAGCTTGGCCCGCAGTTTGCGCGCTTTATGCCGGCTATTGAGACACTACCGATGCCGGGCGATCTGACGCAGGTCAATATCGAGAGCCTGCTGGCGCTGCATCCCCAGGTGGTGTTCGTTGCCAACTACGCGCCGCAGGCGATGATCCAGCAGATCCAGGACGCCGGGATCCCGGTGGTGGCAGTCTCTCTGCGCCAGGATGCCGCGGGTGAGAAAAACAAAATGAACCCGACGATGGCCGATGAAGAGCTGGCCTATAACGAGGGGCTGAAACAGGGGATCCGCCTGATTGGCGAAGTGGTCGGCCGTCAGGCTCAGGCCGAAGCGCTGATTCAATACACCTTCAGCGCGCGCAGGCTGGCTAACGCGCCGGTTGCCGATATCCCGGAAAACGAGCGGGTGCGGGTATATATGGCCAATCCGGACCTCAACACCTACGGCTCGGGCAAATATACCGGCCTGATGATGAAGCACGCCGGGGCGCTGAACGTTGCCGCCGCCAGCGTAAAGGGCGCGCGCCAGGTCTCGCTGGAGCAGGTGCTGCAGTGGGATCCGCAGGTGATTTTCGTACAGGACCGCTACCCGGAGGTGGTCAAACAGATACAAAACGACCCGCAGTGGCAGAGCATTGACGCGGTCAAAAATCACCGCGTGTGGCTGATGCCGGAATACGCCAAGGCCTGGGGCTACCCGATGCCGGAGGCGCTGGCGATCGGCGAGCTGTGGATGGCGAAAAAACTCTACCCCTCACGCTATAACAGCGTCGATGTCGAGGCGAAGGCGCGGGAGTACTATCAGCGTTTCTACCGCGTGAAGTGGACGCCGGATGCGTAGTCATCGTCATCCGGCCCTGCTGCAATGTACCCTCGCGCTGGTGACGATCGTGATTGCAATCGCTTCACTCTGCCTCGGGCAGTATCCGTTAAGCCTGGCGGAAGTTTTTCGCCAGCTGGCGCATCTTTCTCCCCTCGACGGCGTCGCCGGCCAGGTCGTGTGGTCGGTGCGGCTGCCGAGGATCGTGATGGCGCTGCTGGCCGGCGGCGCGCTGGGGCTATGCGGGGCCACCTTACAGGGCGTATTCCAGAATCCGCTGGTGGACCCGCATATCATCGGCGTCACCTCCGGTTCCGCCTTCGGCGGGACGCTGGCGATTCTGCTGGGGCTGAACGCCGCGCTGATGATGGCCTCGACCTTTCTCTTCGGCCTTGCCGCGCTGATGCTGGTCTATCTGATAGCCGCGCTGCAGGGGCGCGAAAGCACCCTGGTGCTGATCCTCTCAGGCATTATCCTCAGCGGCTTTTTTGCCGCCCTGGTGAGCCTGATGCAGTACCTGGCCGATAGCGAAGAGACGCTGCCGAATATTGTTTTCTGGCTGCTCGGCAGCTTCGCCACCGCCAGCTGGCACAAAGTCCTGCTGATGGCGCTACCGGTAGCCTGCGCCGCGATGGTGCTGTTTAAGCTCCGCTGGCGGATTAACCTGCTGGCGCTGGAGGAGAAAGATGCCCGCGGTCTGGGGGTTGCGGTGACCGGGCTGCGTCGCGGGGTGCTGGTGTGCTGCGCGGTGCTGGTCGCCGCTCAGGTGGCGGTCAGCGGCAGCATCGCGTGGGTCGGGCTGGTGATCCCGCATCTGGCGCGGCTGCTGGCCGGCGCCGACCACCGGCGTCTTCTCCCTACCGCCTTCTGGCTCGGCGGCGGTTTTATGATCGTCGTCGATGACCTCGCCCGCACGCTGATCCAGGCCGAAATCCCCATTGGAATCATCACCGCGCTTCTTGGCGCGCCGCTGTTTACCTGGCTGCTGGTGCAGTCGCGACGCACAGGCGCGCGCTGATGACCCTTTCCCTACAGTTAAGCGACCTGCTCTACGGCCACAGCCGACCGCTGTTCGCACCGCTGAACCTGCAGTGCCGTTCCGGCGATATCTGGGCGGTGCTCGGCGCTAACGGCCGCGGCAAAAGCACTCTGCTCGATACCCTGACCGGCGTACTGACGCAGCTCGGCGGTGGGTTTACCTGCGCGGGCGGTCTCGCCATCGTGCCGCAGCATTTTCGCCCGGCTTTTGGCTGGCAGGTGCGCGACGTGGTGCTGATGGGACGGGCGCGCCACGTTAATCTGTTCGCTCAGCCAACAGCGGAAGACGAACGTGAGGTGCAGAAGGCGCTGGCGCAGCTGGGGATCGCGGCGCTGGCCGACAAGGCGTTTTGCGCGCTGTCCGGCGGCCAGCAGCAGCTGGTGCTTATCGCCAGGGCGCTGGTGGGCGCCAGCCAGAATATCCTGCTGGATGAACCCTGCTCGGCGCTGGATCTGGCCAATCAGCAGCTGGTGCTGCAGCTCATCAGCGACCTGGCCCATCGCCAGAAGCGGACGGTGCTGTTTACCACGCACGATCCGACCCACGCCCTGCAGGTGGCGAACCAGACCTTGCTGCTGCTGCCCGACGGTGAATGGCTGGCGGGAGAATCAGCCGCCGTACTGACGGAAGCGAATCTTCAGCGCGCGTATGGTTTAGCGGTACGCAAAGTCCATCCCCCCGGGTCGGCGCTGCCGCTGCTGGCTCCGCAGTTTACGATTCGTCGCTGATAGGCAAAAAACCGGCGTCTTTCAGTAAGCGCTGCCCCTCCGCGCCGAGGATAAAGCGGCACAGCCGCTGCGCCCCGGCGCTCTGTTCAATCTGCGCCAGCAGATAGTCGCAGCGAACATTCCACGCCGGCGGAATAAGCAGCGTGCGCAGATCGCTGCACGCCGCCATCTGCGCGGCGTAGTGCGCATAGCCGATAAACAGATCGGTTAAGTTTTCACGGATCAGCCACGCCCCGGCGATTTCTCCCGCCGGCACCGGCAGCGAGTCGCGGCCGCCTACCAGCGGACGCGCGCGCGCCATCATGGCGGCGCCGACGCCGGGACAGCGCTCTTCAATGTGGGAGAAAAGCTGCCAGGTGTAGTCGCCTGAAGGGTCGCAGCCCGGCGTTGAGGTTGCCAGGCGTAGGTCCGGGTCGCTGAGCAGCGCCAGCCACTCCCGCGTCTCGGTTGTTGCGCCGCGGCGGGCGGTCAGCATCAGCTGATTCCGGGCGAACAGATAGCACGCCCCGGCCAGCCCGGCCTGACGCAGCGCCTGCGGATGTTGGCTATTGGCCGAGGCGAACACCGAGCACGGCTCTCCGCCCTCAATGCGCTCGCGCAGCAGCCCTGCCGGACCAAAATGGACCTCGACCGGGATGCCGGTCTGTTGCTGAAAGCGCGCCAGCAGCGGAATGAAAGCGCTTTTCAGGCTTCCCGCCGCCAGCAGCGTTAGGGAGGGAGTCATAAGAACCATCGCTATATAGTCATAAATACAGCGCTATAATAACGCAGGTTCAGGTCATTTCAGTAGCGAATTTCCGCCAGTTCGCGCAGCTGTTCCGGCGTCGCCACCGGCAGGTTAAAGAAGCGCAGATAGGCCGGGATCATTTCAAACAGCATGTCGGTGCCGCGCTGAATGGGGCAGCCCGCCGCCTGCGCCGCCTGCAGTAGCGGAGTGAACTCCTGGGCCATAACCACTTCACCGACAAAGGTGCCCGGCGTCAGGCGCTGCGGGTCCAGCGGCAGCGGATCGCCCTCTTTCATCCCCAGCGGCGTGGCGTTAACCACCAGATCGTGCCCCTGCGGATCGCGCTGCATCAGCGTAATGTCCAGCCGAGGATAGTGCTCAAGCAGACGCCCGGCCAGCGCTTCCGCCGTCTGCGAACAGATATCGTACAGCGTCAGGGCGCTGACGCCCGCCGCCGCCAGCGATGCGGCAATGGCCGAGCCGACGCCGCCGCTGCCCACCACCAGCGCCCGCGCCCCTCGCGTCTGGAAACCTTTACGCGTGATACCGAGGACAAAGCCTTCGCCATCAAACATATCGCCGCTCAGCGTGCCGTCGGCTTCGGGACGGATCGCGTTACAGGCGCCCGCTATCGCCGCCGTTGGGCTAAGATGCTGCACCAGCCCGCAGGTGGCGATTTTGTGCGGCATGGTGACCAGCGCGCCAATAATATTGGTCATCTTAAACAGCATCGGCACAAAGGCGGCGTAATCCTCAGGCTTGACGCCCATCGGCACCACTTTGGCGTCAACCTGCTGATGAACCAACCACGGGTTGTAAATCATCGGCGCTTTAAACTTCGCGGTCGGATAGCCAAGATGCGCTATCAGCCGCGTATTTCCACTAATCACCATTCCCTGCTCCTTTAACAACGACTGCATCACGTTACTGCGAAAGTTCGATACGCTTGACATCGCCCAGGATAAAGACATAAGCCGCCACGCCCAGCAGCGCTGCGCCGCCGATATAAATCAGCGCGTAAAAGAAGTTGCCGGAGGCGGCAACAATGAAACCGATAATCAGCGGCGTCAGGATCCCGGCGAGGTTAGCGCAGAAGTTAAACAGGCCGCCGGTCAGACCGCCAAGGCCTTTCGGCGCGATGTCGGAGATCAACGTCCAGCCCAGCCCGACCATCCCCTGACCAAAAAAGGCGAACGACATCACCAGAATTACCGCCAGATCGCTGGTCAGCCAGTTGGCGGAGATAATGGTGCTCGCCATCAGCAGACCGGCAATGATCGGCAGCTTACGCCCGAGGTTCGCCGAGCCGGTGGCCTTCAGCAGCTTATCGGAGACCCAGCCGCCGAACATCACGCCGCCCGCCGCCGCCAGAAACGGCATGATGGCGAAGAAGCCGACCTTAATCCACGGCATATGGCGCTCGGTGGCCAGATAGGTTGGAAACCAGGTCAGGAAGAAGACCAGCACCGTATTACCGGCAAACTGCCCGATGCTGGCGCCGAGAATCTGCCGTTTCGCCAGCAGCTGGCGGATCAGCGGCCAGCTAAAGGCGGTATGCTGCTCTGCGCCGGTGGACATTCCGCCGCCGTTGACGATGTGCTCGCGCTCCAGCTGATTGAGGTGTTTATCCTCATGCGGCTCGCGATAGCAGCGCCACCACACCAGCGCGAACATCACGCCGGCGGCGCCGACGCTAATAAACAGCGCGCGCCAGCCAAAGCTGCCCATTATCCAGAACAGCAGCGGCGCAAAACAGGCCAGCCCGAGATATTCGCCGACGGTATAGACCGCCGTCGCCTTAGCGCGCTCCTGCTGCGGGAACCAGGCGCTCACCACCCGGCTGTTCACCGGGAAACAGGGGGCTTCGCTGACGCCGAGGCCAAAACGGCACAGCAGCAGGGTTTTCAGGCCGACCGCCAGGCCGTGGAACATGGTGAATAGCGACCACAGGGTCAGCGCCAGAAAATAGGTGACTTTATTACCGAAGCGGTCAAGGAAGATGCCGCCGGGGATCTGCGCCAGCGCGTAGGTCCAGGCAAAGGCGGAGAATACGATGCCCATCATCGCGGCATCAATACCCAGCTCTGCGGTCAGCTGCGGCGCGGCAATCCCCAGCACCGTGCGGTCGAGATAGTTGATCATGGTGCCGACCGCCAGCAGCGCAAGGATACCGATACGCCGCCGGGAAGGCCGCGCGCCGGACGCGGCGGCGGCCGTCGTGTGATTATGGCTATAAGAGTTCATAGTCGTTTCCTGTCATAGGGTACAGCCGGATGTTGTTATTGTGTTTGCGACGTTGGGTTGTGAACCATTTGCTACATTACTAGGTGTACTGCATTGCTGACAAGCGTACAGCTGCATTTACAGCACCATAAAGTGCGTAACCGTTGCGCCGCTCGGTCAGTTCAAAGAAAAAGCGTCCGGCAGAAAACGGGCGGGTATAAAGGTGCAGGAATTCACCGCCGCTTCCGTCACGATCGTAAAGAATTTGATGATTCTTCAGCAGGTTGACCTGAACATCCTCGCCAAAACGGGCCAACAGATCTTCATAGTAGTTCGCCGGAATCGGCAGCGCGTTGACCGCAACCGGAGCCAGGCTGGCGAGCGTGGAGGGTAAATCGTGGCAGGCAAACGCCGCGTGCTGTAAACCTGCTCCCTGATAACAGGCTACCGAACGGGCAATTTGCGTGGCGCGGCTTTGCGAAATATTGAGCGCGAGACGAATGTCGCCCTGCGGACTGCGCACCGCCAGGCTGCGCACCAGCCCGTAAGGATCGGGCAGGGTCTGCTCATGTTCGAGCGTAAAGCCGAATACGGTGCGGAAAAAGATAATCCAGTTATCGCGGCTGTCCGCTTCCATGCCGAGTGCCAGGTGATCGATACCCCGATAATCGTCGCGCGGCGTGACGTCCGTGCGCAGATGAAAATCGCGGGTGTAGATATCGTCCCCCATCTCAATCAGATAAATAAGGCTGCCGTCGGGGGCGCAAACCGCCGGGATGGGGCTTTCGTTCGGCCCGGCATCGCCCTGCCAGGTGGCGTAGCCTAAGGCGCGGGCCCGTTCCACGATCGCCGCGCTCTGGCTGACGCGCAGCGCCATGGCGCAGAGGGAAACCCCGTGACGCTGGTGAAAATGATCGGCCCAGCTATGCGGCTGGGCGTTAACCACCACCCTCGCCCCGCCGTTGCGCCAGAGGGCGACGCGTTTTGAGCGATGCGTCCCCTCTTCGGCAAAGCCGAGCTGCGTCAGCCTGTGTCCGAGTTCGCCCGCCTGCGCCGGCGTGGCGGCAAACTCGATAAACTCCAGCCCGGCGTAGAGGGGCAGTTCAGCGGGGGAAAACAGCGGCGCCCGGCTTTCCGGCAGCCGCTGACGGACCTGCTCTTCCAGCCACAGCAGCGAGCGATAGCCATCTTTCGCCGTCGCGCCGTTGGGCGATGCGCGGAAGCTGTCGTTAAAGATCTCCAGCGACCAGGGGCCGCAGTAGCCGCGGCGGGTAAGATCGCAGGCAAACTCCACCAGCGGCAGCTGCCCCTGGCCGGGAAAACAGCGGAAGTGGCGGCTCCATTCGAGAATATCCATTTTCATCAGCGGCGCGTCGGCCATCTGTACAAAGGTGATTTTTTCCAGCGGCACATCCGCCAGCTGCGCCAGCGTATCGCCGCGCGCCAGCACGTGGAAACTGTCGAGCACGATGCCCAGCGCCGGGCTATCGACGCTTTTGACCCGCGCCCACGCCTGATGCCAGCGGTTGACGTGGGTGCCCCAGGCCAGCGCCTCGTAGCCAATCATAATGCGTTCCTGCTCCGCCATCGCAGCAAGGGCGCGTAAGTCGGCGACCTGCAGCTCGACATCGGCGGAACAGTCCGGCTGAACGTTGCTGCACAGCAGCAGGGTGTCGCAGCCCAGCTCGTGCATAAGCGCAAATTTGCGCCTGGCGCGTTCCATGTTGGCGGCAAACTGGGCGCGGCTGGCGCCTTCAAAATCACGAAATGGTTGAAAAAGCGTGATTTTTAGTCCTAAATCTGCCGCCAGGTGGCGGATATCGGCCGGCGTACCGGTATAATAGAGCAGATCGTTTTCGAAGATTTCGACGCCCTGATAGCCCGCCGCTGCGATGGCATGGAGCTTTTCGGGTAAGGTACCGGAGATCGAGACGGTGGCGATGGAACGCAACATAGAGTCCTCGGGTCATTAGCTGACTTAATGACCTGAATATGTATCATTTGGTTCAAATGCGCCATGATTGGTTGCAAAATTGTGATCAATATGTGTATTTTTTGCATCTCAAGAAAAGGAGCCGTTATGTCCGTCGTTGCTCATGATGAAGCGCAGTCTCTGAAAGAGCGGATCTTCGCCGCCGCCATTACCGTTTTCGCCGAGCATGGACTGTCGGGCGCGCGGATGGAGCAAATCGCCACCGAAGCGCAGACTACCAAACGCATGGTGGTCTACTACTTCAAGACCAAAGAGCTGCTTTATCAGGCCGTGCTGCAGCACGTCTATGCGAGGATCCGCGAAACCGAGCAGCAGCTCGGGCTGGAAAACGTACCGCCGGTAGAGGCGCTGGTGCAGCTGGTGAAGTGGAGCGTGCGCTATCACGCCACGCACGCTGACTATATGCGGGTGATCTGTATGGAAAACATGCAGCGCGGGAAATGGCTGAAAAGTTCAGGTCAACTGAAACCGCTGAACCGCACCGCCCTGTCGATCCTGGAAGATATTCTTCAGCGCGGGCAGCAGCAAGGGGTGTTTCAGGCAGGGCTGGAAGCGCGCGATGTACATCGATTGATCAGCAGCTTTAGCTTCTACCAGGTATCAAACTTTTATACGTTCAGCAGCCTCTACCTGGACGATCCGATGCCGGCTATTGATGATGAAGCGATGGTCGCCCACCACTGCGATATTGCCGTCAAGGCGGTTATTCGCTTTGTGATTTCCTGAAGCGCGCGGGAAGCGCCCGGCGGCGGCTAGTTTCCGGAAAGCGCATGGACCACCTTCTCCATCGCTTCCTGCGTCAGCGCGGAACGTTTGATTTTCGGGTTCGCCAGGGCGGTACGCACCACGCCGGCGATAACGATATGCTTTGGCTCCTGACCCAGGTCGCGCATCTCCAGCACGACTTTGCCCACTACGCGGCACATTTCCTGATACAGCGCCTCATCTTTGGCTGTGTTTCCCATTCTATTTCACTCTCAATTTTTCATTATCAATCAAATCATTATTGATATATTTCCTGAGTAAATCAAACCAGCTCCGCGTTTGCGCCTCAGAGACCGCTTTTCCCTGGCAAACTTGTGAATAAACCCGTGTTTCCGCCCTCTTTATCTTGTCAGGTGATGAAAAAATGTGTTGCGCATAAGCGTAGGATTAGTTTGCATTTTGTTAAGTATATAACTATAGAAATGAAACATGGTTTTCATTTTCTTTTTTGGATTTGGCAACGTATAATGCCCAACAAATTCTTATTGAATGGTTTCAGCGCATTGGATTGCATGACTAAACGCATAACACGTTGCCTCTTTTCATGGGCTGAACCGCCAGCACACATTCTTCTGCACGCTCTTTTGTTGTCACCTATCCTTAGAGCGTGGCATAGCAACTTTCGTAATACAGGTTTAACTCTGCGGCAGTGCGCCCACGGAGTCAGATTCCCCATCCCTATCCTTCACAACTTAAAGATTAAACTGTCATGAAAAAGACCAAAATTGTTTGCACCATCGGTCCGAAAACCGAATCCGAAGAGATGTTGACCAAAATGCTGGACGCTGGCATGAACGTTATGCGTCTGAACTTCTCTCACGGTGATTACGCGGAACACGGTCAGCGCATCCAGAACCTGCGCAATGTGATGAGTAAAACCGGTAAGAAAGCGGCAATCCTTCTGGATACCAAAGGTCCGGAAATCCGTACCATTAAGCTGGAAGGCGGCAACGACGTTTCTCTGAAAGCGGGCCAGACCTTTACCTTCACCACCGACAAATCCGTTGTCGGTAATAACGAAATCGTTGCGGTGACCTATGAAGGTTTCACCAGCGACCTGAGCGTCGGCAACACCGTACTGGTTGACGATGGTCTGATCGGTATGGAAGTCACCGCTATCGAAGGCAACAAAGTTGTTTGTAAAGTGCTGAACAACGGCGACCTTGGCGAGAACAAAGGCGTTAACCTGCCGGGCGTGTCTATCGCTCTGCCGGCGCTGGCCGAAAAAGACAAGCAGGACCTGATCTTCGGTTGCGAACAGGGCGTTGACTTTGTTGCGGCCTCCTTTATCCGTAAGCGTTCTGACGTTGTTGAAATCCGTGAACACCTGAAAGCCCACGGCGGCGAGAAGATCCAGATCATCTCCAAAATTGAAAACCAGGAAGGCCTGAACAACTTCGACGAGATCCTCGAAGCCTCTGACGGCATCATGGTTGCGCGTGGCGACCTGGGCGTTGAAATCCCGGTTGAAGAAGTGATCTTCGCGCAGAAGATGATGATCGAAAAATGTATCCGCGCACGTAAAGTCGTTATCACCGCGACCCAGATGCTGGATTCTATGATCAAAAACCCGCGTCCGACCCGTGCGGAAGCAGGCGACGTGGCTAACGCCATCCTCGACGGCACCGACGCAGTTATGCTGTCCGGCGAATCCGCAAAAGGTAAATACCCGCTGGAAGCGGTCACCATCATGGCGACCATCTGCGAGCGTACCGACCGCGTGATGACCAGCCGTCTTGAATACAACAACGACAACCGTAAGCTGCGCATCACCGAAGCGGTTTGCCGCGGTGCGGTTGAAACGGCTGAAAAACTGGAAGCGCCGCTGATCGTTGTGGCAACCCAGGGCGGTAAATCCGCGCGCGCCGTACGTAAATACTTCCCGGATGCCACCATCCTGGCGCTGACCACCAATGAAACGACCGCGCGTCAGCTGGTGCTGAGCAAAGGCGTTGTGGCGCAGCTGGTTGAAGATATCTCTTCTACCGATGCCTTCTATATCCAGGGTAAAGAGCTGGCGCTGCAGAGCGGCCTGGCGCGCAAAGGCGACGTGGTTGTTATGGTCTCCGGCGCGTTGGTCCCGAGCGGAACCACCAATACCGCTTCCGTGCACGTGCTGTAATAATTTACAGGTTAATTAGTATTTCCTTTAAAAGCGCCTCTTCGGGGCGCTTTTTTTTATTCTGGCACTAGCCGCTATTAATAAAAATGCAAATCGGAATTTACTATTTAATGCGAGATTATCTAAGATGAATCCGATGGAAGCGCGCTGTTTTCACTCGCCTTTTTAAAGTTACGTGATGATTTCGATGCTTCTTTGAGCGAACGATCAAAAATAAGTGCATTCAGGTAAAAAAATATTCTCATCACAAAAAAGTTTGTGTAATACTTGTAACGCTACATGGAGATTAACTCAATCTAGAGGGTATTAATAATGAATCGTACTAAACTGGTACTGGGCGCGGTAATCCTGGGTTCTACTCTGCTGGCTGGTTGCTCCAGCAATGCTAAAATCGATCAGCTGTCTTCTGACGTTCAGACTCTGAACGCTAAAGTTGACCAGCTGAGCAACGACGTGAACGCAATGCGTTCCGACGTTCAGGCTGCTAAAGATGACGCAGCTCGCGCTAACCAGCGTCTGGACAACGCAGCTACTAAATACCGCAAGTAATAGTATCTGTGTAATAAAAATGGCGCACATTGTGCGCCATTTTTTTTGCCTTGCCTTTTCCCGCCTACTGCACCCTTTTCGCTTCATCCACCGGCGTATTATTCTGTACCGACAGGCTCGACGCGGTGCTTCCGCTAGCCGATACCACCACCGGATATCCTGCCCGCCGGGTCAGCGCACGTTTAAGCTGCGCCTCATCAACCGCTTTATCCCCCGAGAATTGATGAAACTCCGCCGGAAGCGTATAGGCCATGGTCTGCGCATTGCTGGCCTCATCCGGCGTCAACGGGCGATGAACTTCAACATAGCGCTTACCGTCCGGCTCCACGGCGAACTTGACCGGCTGGTTGATAATCCGTACCGGCGTCCCGCTTTTCACCTGATTGAATAAAGACTGGATATCCGCCGCGTTCATGCGCATACAGCCGGAGCTGACGCGCAGACCCACGCTGTCCGGCGCGCTGGTGCCATGAATCAGATATTCACCGTTACCGTATGCCAGGCGGAGCGCATAGCGGCCTAGCGGGTTATTCGGCCCTGCGGGCACGACCGGCGGCAGTTTAATCCCCTTCTCCAGCGAACGGGCGCGGATGCCCGCCGTCGGCGTCCAGGTGGGGTTCGGGATTTTCTGCCCTATGCGGGTCGTCATCTCCGGCGTCTCCAGCCCCTGCTGACCAATCCCCAGGGGATAGACCTGCACCTGATTGACGCCCGGCGGGAAGTAGTACAGACGCAGCTCGGCCAGGTTGACGACGATGCCCTCACGCGGCACGTCCGGCAGCAGCATCTGCGAAGGTATCAGCACCTGAGTACCCGGTTTAGGCTGCACCGGCGCAATGGTATCGTTCGCTTCAAGGATCAGCATCGCCGCCGTATCAAAACGACGGGCAATCGCCTGCAGGTTGCGGTCACCCTCCTGTACCGTCCAGAACTGGTTCTCACCAATCAGACGACTGTTGGCAGGAGGAAGGGGATAATCAACGGCCCAGGCGGCGTGGGACGCGCTGAGGGCGCTCAGAAGGGCAATGGTGATAAGAGAAGCGCGTTTCATACTGAGATTCCTTCTTTCGCTGATAAAACGCCAGGCCTGTTATGCACGACGGGAGGCGAGCCTCCCGTCGTGCATAACAGAATGAAATCTACTGTTTTATTCTAGCTAAGATTTGCTGCTTTCGCGCGAATTGCGCGGATCATGGCTTCCAGTCCTTGCGACCGCGAGGGGGTAAGGTGCTGCGTCAGGGCCATTTTTTCAAACCACGGACGCACGTCAAACGCGGTGATATCTTTGGCCGTCATCTGGTCATAGAGGATAAACACCACAGCGATAAGGCCTTTGACGATGGCCGCATCGCTGTCGCCGCGAAGCGCAATCGCGCCGCTCTGCTCCTGCGTCATCACGATCCACACCTGGCTCTGGCAGCCCTGAATGATGTTCTGCGCGGTGTGTTCCTCCGGGCTCAGCGGCGCCAGGCGCTGACCCAGTTCAATAATATAGAGATACTTCTCTTCCCAGTTCGCACAACGGCTAAAGTTGCGCAGCAGTTTGTCTCTGTCCGGTAACGCCGCCATAGTTGCTTCCTTTAGCTTAATAATTTGTGGATCCGCTGTAGCCCCGCTACCAGTCGGTCCACCTCCTCCGTCGTATTGTACATCGCCAGCGATGCCCGACACATGGCCGGCACGCCGTAGAACGCCATCAGCGGCATGGCGCAGTGGTGCCCGGTCCGCACCGCAATACCGTAGTTATCGAGGAAGCTGCCGACATCATAAGCATGATGTTTGCCGAGATTAAAGGCGATCGCTCCCAGGCGATCTTGCGGGCCGTAAAGGGTTAAATCCGCCACGCTCTCCAGCGCCTGCAGCGCGTAGCGCATCAGAGTCTGTTCATATTCCGCTATGTGCGTCAGTCCCAGCGCGCTGACGTAATCCAGCGCCGCGCCCAGCCCGATGATGCCGCCGGTATTCGGCGTTCCCGCCTCGAAGCGCCACGGCGCTTTTGCCCAGGTCGTGCCTTCCGTCAGGCTGACCGTGGCGATCATCGACCCGCCCCCTTCCCACGGCGCCATCTCCTGCAAAATGTCCTGCTTGACGTAGAGCACGCCGATGCCGGTGGGACCGTACAGCTTGTGGGCGGAGAAGGCGTAAAAGTCGCACTCCAGCGCCTGCACGTCCACCGGATGGTGCATCACCGCCTGCGCGCCGTCCACCAGCACTTTGGCGCCGTGCTGATGGGCCAACGCCGTCAGAGCGGCGATGGGATTTTCGGTTCCCAGCACGTTCGATACCTGGGTAATGGCCAGCAGGCGGGTACGCTCGTCAAACAGGCCGGGGATCGCATCCAGCTGCAGCGTACCGTCCTGGTTCAGCGGGATCACCCGCAGCTGCGCCCCCACTCTGGCGCACAGCATCTGCCACGGCACGATATTGGCGTGATGCTCCATCGCGCTGACGATGATGTTGTCGCCCGCGCCGACGTTGGCGTTTCCCCAGCTGTTCGCCACGAGGTTAATGCCTTCCGTGGTGCCGCGAACAAACACCAGTTCCTCCGCCGAGCGGGCGTTGAGGAACGTCGCCGCCCGCTGGCGCACCTGCTCCATGCTCGCCGTGGCTTCCGCGCTGAGGGTATGAATGCCGCGATGCACCGCCGCATAGCCGTGACGGTAAAATTCCGCCTCGGCGTTAATCACCGCTTCCGGCTTCTGCGCGCTGGCGGCGCTGTCGAGGTAGGCCAGCGGCTGGCCATTAACCTCGCGATTGAGAAGCGGGAAATCCGCGCGCACGCGTTCCACAGAAAATGTCATGCCTTACCTCCCGGCAAACGCTGGCCTATACGCGCCAGTATCTGCTGCCTGAGCGCCTCATCGTCGATCGCTTCCGTGAGCTCCGCGGCAAAGGCGTAAAGAATCATCTGCTGCGCCGCCTGCTGCGTAATGCCGCGCGAGCGCAGATAAAACAGCTGTTCGTCATCAATACGCCCGATGGTCGCGCCGTGGCTGCACTTCACGTCGTCAGCGTAAATCTCCAGCTGCGGTTTGGTATCCACTTCGGATAAGCGGCCCAGCAGCAGGTTGTTGTTGGTCATCTGGCCGTCGGTTTTGATCGCATGCTGCGCGACGTTAATCAGGCCATTAAACACCGCCCGCCCTTTATCGTTGACGATGGTTTTATGCAGCTGGCGGCTGTTACAGTACCCGACCTGATGATCGAGCCAGGTGCGACTGTCGCAGACTTCGCCGTTGACCGGCATCGCCAGCGAGTTAATCCGCAGGGTGCTGTTTTCCCCCTTCAACTGCGTGCTGGTGTGGTGGCGCAGCACCGAGCTACCGAGCAGAAAACTGCTGCTGAAAGCGGAGGCGTCGCGCCCGAGCGCCAGGTCGTTATGGGCAAAGTGGTAGCTTTGCGCGTTCTCAAACGCCAGCTTGATATGCTGCAGGTGGGCGTTATCCGCCACGGTCATCGTCAGCCTTGCGCCGGTAAAGTGCCGCTCATCGTTAAGGCTCAGATAGTGTTCGATGATGGTCGCCTGCGCGCCGCTCTCCAGCGCCAGATGGTGGCGATAGTGGGCGGTGTTCATTTCATCGCTCGCCAGCCCGCGCGTCAGGTGCATAATCAGCAGCGGTTTATCCGGGCGCTGGTTGCGCCTGACCCGAATATGGGTAACGGTGGTCGCCAGGCTTTCGGTCAAATGCAGAAACACTTCGGGCTGAACGGCGTCAGGCAGCTGCTGACGCTCGTTATCCACCTGCACTTCATAGCCGCTGGCGGCCAGATCGTCGCTCAGGCTCGCGCTAAACTGACCGTCGACAAACACCAGCCGCCATGCCTCTACCGTTAGCGCCAGTTCGTCGCGCCGGGCCGCCGTCAGCGTCTGCGGCTGAGCGGCGACAAAGGTCTGATTCAGTAGCTCGTCCAGCGGGGTATATTTCCAGTTTTCGTGTTTACGCGTTGGCAACCCCAGGCGCAGCAGCTGTTGCAGATGCTGATGCGCCTGCGGGCTGCGCTGCCCGCTTTGGGACTCAAACAGATGGTGCCACTGCTGCAGCGCGTTACTGCTGTTCGGTAAGCCAGCCATAGCCCTGCTCCTCCAGTTGTTTGACCAGAGTAAAATCGCCGGATTTGACGATTCGCCCCTGGTACAGCACGTGGACGTAATCCGGCTTGATATAATCGAGAATGCGCTGATAGTGGGTGACGATAATAAAAGAGCGCTTGCCGTCGCGCAGGGAGTTGACGCCGTCAGAGACAATCTTCAGCGCGTCGATATCCAGCCCGGAATCGGACTCGTCCAGGATGCACAGCTCCGGTTCCAGCACCGCCATCTGCAGGATATCGTTGCGCTTTTTCTCGCCGCCGGAGAAGCCGACGTTAACCGAGCGGGTCAGCAGATCCTCCGGCATCTTCAGCAGCTTTATTTTGTCTTCCATCAGGTCCTGGAAGTCAAAACGGTCAAGCTGCTCCTGGCCACGATAGCTGCGCACGGCGTTGAGCGCGGTTTGCAGGAAAAACTGATTGCTGACGCCGGGAATTTCCACCGGATACTGGAAGGCCATGAAGATGCCTTCACCGGCGCGATCTTCAGGGGAGAGTTCCAGTAAATCTTTGCCTTTAAACGCCACGCTGCCGCCGGTCACTTCATAGTCTTCACGCCCGGCCAGCGTAGCGGAGAGCGTACTTTTCCCGGAGCCGTTCGGGCCCATAATGGCGTGCACTTCGCCGGGGCGAACCTCCAGATCCAGCCCGCGCAGGATCGCTTTGTCTTCAACGGCGACCTGCAAATTTTTTATACTTAACATCTTATTTCCTTTGTTATCAGCCGACGCTGTGTTCAAGGCTAATTGCCAGTAATTTTTGCGCTTCTACGGCAAACTCCAGCGGCAGCTCTGAGAAGACGTCTTTACAGAAACCGTTGACGATCATCGAAATCGCATCGTCTTCGCTGATTCCGCGCTGCAGGCAGTAGAACAGCTGATCTTCGCCGATACGGGAGGTGGTCGCTTCGTGCTCCAGCTGCGCGCTGTTGTTGCGGCATTCCACGTACGGGAAGGTATGCGCCCCGCTGTCCGGGCCAATCAGCATGGAGTCACACTGGGTGAAGTTGCGCGCGTTTGTCGCCGTCGGCATGATTTTGACCAGACCGCGATAGCTGTTCTGGCTGTGGCCGGCGGAAATGCCCTTCGAGATAATCGTCGAACGGGTGTTTTTGCCGATATGGATCATCTTGGTGCCGGTGTCCGCCTGCTGATGGCCGCTGGTCAGCGCCACCGAGAAGAACTCGCCGATGGAGTTATCCCCGCGCAGAATGCAGCTCGGATACTTCCAGGTGATCGCCGAGCCGGTTTCCGACTGGGTCCACGACATTTTGCTATTCTCGCCTTCGCACAGGGCGCGCTTGGTGACGAAGTTGAGGATCCCGCCGGTATTGTTGTCGCCGGGGAACCAGTTTTGCACCGTGGAGTACTTCACCTCGGCGTCTTTATGAATAATCACCTCGACCACCGCCGCGTGCAGCTGGTAGCTATCGCGTACCGGCGCCGAACAGCCTTCGATATAGCTCACGTAGCTGCCTTCGTCGGCCACCAGAATGGTGCGTTCGAACTGGCCGGTTTTTTCCGCGTTGATGCGGAAATAGGTCGACAGCTCCATCGGGCAGCGTACGCCTTTGGGCACATAGATAAAGGTCCCGTCGGACGCCACCGCCGCGTTGAGGGCGGCAAAGAAGTTGTCGTTGCCCGGCACCACGGTGCCGAGGTATTTCTTCACCAGTTCCGGGTGATCGTGGATCGCTTCGCCGAAGGAACAGAAAATAATCCCCTGTTCCGCCAGCTTTTCGCGATAGGTGGTCGCCACCGAAACCGAGTCAAAAATGGCGTCGACGGCCACTTCCCGTCCTTCCCGCACCGGCACGCCGAGAAGGTTAAACGCCTCTTCGACTTCGCTGGTCAGAAACGCGCTGGACCCCGTTTGCTGCAGCGCGCCGGGCTCAGAGGCGCAGGTATCATCGCAGTTGCCGCAGGAGGGCGCTGAATAATAGCTGTAATCCTGATAGTTCAGCTTGTCGTAGTGCGCCTTCAGCCAGTGCGGCTCTTCCATCGCCTGCCAGGCCTTAAACGCGTTCAGACGAAACTCCAGCATCCATTCTGGCTCATTGCGGCGCGCAGAAATCGCCCTGACCACCTCTTCATTTATGCCTTTCGCCAGCTCATCGGTCCGTAGCTGAGTGAAAAAGCCCTCTTTATAGTTGAGTGGCCCGCCGCTCCAGGTTTTGACATCGTCAGTTGCTTCAGTATTACGAGACATAGTTACTCCGCCTGAACGCCAAAACTTTCGCCGCAGCCGCATTCGTGCTGGGCTTTAGGGTTATGAAATTTGAAGATTTGATTTAAGCCTTCGCGAACGTAATCGAGCTCGGTGCCGTCGATAAACGGCATCGCCTGCAGCGGCGCCCACAGCTTCGCGCCATCGCGCTCAAATAACAGATCGTCTTTCGCCGGTTCAGCAATTAGCTCGAGAACGTAGCCAAAACCGGCGCAGCCGCTGGTTTTAACGCCAAGCCGCAGCCCCTGCATATCCGGCTGTTTGCGGACCAGATCGCGAATATGGGCGGCGGCGGCTGGGGTCATGACCAGCCCACGCCAGCTAAAATCTTCGGGATTGAAAGTTCCTGCATGTGAATTCATCGCTC
Organism: Klebsiella sp. CN_Kp106; assembly: GCF_040064575.1. Classification (NCBI taxonomy): domain Bacteria; kingdom Pseudomonadati; phylum Pseudomonadota; class Gammaproteobacteria; order Enterobacterales; family Enterobacteriaceae; genus Klebsiella; species Klebsiella sp. CN_Kp106. The sequence goes on from NZ_JBEAIG010000050.1 coordinate 29,178, forward strand.
TACCTCATAGGTTGACGCCATCGGGCCATATCGCTATGTTAGTGATAATGATTATCACTTCAACCCATCCAGAGAAGGGGTATTTCCCCATTCAGTGCTTTTTATAAGCATAGACCCTGACAGAAGAGATATCGGAGATGGAATAAATTGTTCAATGCATTGATTAATAATGCATTTCAGTGACAGAAAGGTAGAAATTGCAGGAAAGTTAAAATATGCATCGGAAATACCTATTTTTGAGATAGCGAATTTGCGTTGCACAGAACCCGCCGTGAAGGGCAAAAGAGTCACAATCACGTACTGCGGGTAAAAAGGAGAAATGGCGGACGTTATCTTTCCCGGTCATGAGGCAAAAAGACCGCGATAACCACGGAAATTAAAAGGGCAGCGCCATGACGGCGATCAAGGCGCTACCGCGTATCGCTAAACGGATGCCCGTTTAATTGTACTGCAGCGTCATGACCACAACGGCACTGACGCTTCCGGGCGTCGCACCGCCTGACACCGATTTTACCGAGGCCTGCATAGCCAGGGTTGCGGTTCTGTCAGCCGCGATATTGTGGGTGATGCTGGAACCCGTTCCCTTTAGCGCGCCGCTGCCCGCTTCACTCATCGCTACCGCCACGTTGGTTGCCGTACCGCTATTCAGATAATAGTCAGGACCGGCAAGCGGATCGGGAGTGCCGGTGAAGGAGGCCGTTACGCTGCGCGTTCCCGCCGGACAGTTGGTAAACAGCAAATTAAAGGCCACAGGGTCGGAGGATGACCCGGGCGTGGCCATATTGGTTGCCTGAATATCGCCCAGATTGACATCGAGGTTGCTGTTTCCCCCATTGAATATACAGGGCGAGGCGACAATATTTCCCGTCACCCCCATCGTCACGCTGTCGGCAGAAAAAACGTTCCAGCACAGCAACGTCAGAATAAGCAATTTTTTATGGCGTATTTTCATTTTTTCACCCGTTACTGGTACGTCAAATTAAGCGTGGCGGTCGCATTTGCCGAGCCGGACTCAACGGAAGTTAAGGTCTGATAATAACGGGCCGTCAGCGGCAGCGTTTCTTGCCCGCCCGATGACCGTTTTAATAACAGCGGGCTATTGATGGACAGCGGCGCGCCATTATATAAAAGCTGCACGCCGACGCCTTTTGCCGTCCCGGCGCTGCCCTGCCCCGTTAATGCCATTACGCTGGGGTTGGCGCTATCGGGATTTTGTACGCCGCTCAGCGAAACGGTGATATTGGTGCCGGCGCTGCAGCTTAACCCCAGATTTTGCGTATTCTGCGCGCCAGCGGGCGTGGTGCCTACCGTCGAGCCGAACGTTGAAGCGGGAATATCGCCAATGATGAAGTTCAACTGAGGCGTAGTGATACTGCAGGCCAGGGCGTTGATTGTCCCATCGGTCAGCGTTGCGGTCAGGCCATCACGGTAGACGCCGTCGCTGCCCTGGAGCGTCACCACCCCGATCGTTCCCGGCGTTAATGCGCCCGATGATACCTGCCCGGTCACCACCAGCTGTATGTTGCCGCCGTACCAGTCGACATAAGAGGTCTGTGCGTTATAGGAGAATGTATTACTTGGATTTTCAAAATAAGCGTTTGATGAAAAACGAATACCAATACCGCTAATATTAGTGTTGTAAACGTGATTACCGTAGCTGCTCAGCGTCGCATTATTATATCGCATGCTGAAACCCAGCATGAGTGGGTTAGTACAGCCGGAAAGGTAAGAGCCCGTATATGTCCCGCCCCCCGAAAAAATAACGGTCCCGACCGGCGCATCACGCGGTACGGTAATCGTTCCCACGGACAGAGTGGAGATCTGCGGGGTAATGGTGGTGCAGGTTCCGGCACGCGCGCTATTCCATCCGGCTATCAAGCCGAGCAAAATAACAGAGTAAATCAATCTCATGTTTAACGTTCCTGGTGGCAACTGGCGCTAACTTCTGTTATTCCAGCGTAGGTTGATTGTTTCGGCAGGCTGAAATCAGCACGGCACTGTTGGCTGGACTGGCGGCCCCACGTGACGAAGATCGCCCCCTGCTCGCGCATTCCGCTTAAAAAAACCTGGCCGCGATCGCCAACGATAAAGCTGCTCTTATTATCATCCGCAAGCGTCACCACCGCCCCGAACGGCACGAAGCGGTTATTGTCGGTTAAGGTCATCAGGACCCTGCGCCCCACTTTGGAAAGATAATCGGCGCGCACCACCGCGCCTCGCGTCGGGGTAACCGTGTCGGTGTTTATCTCCAGCTCTACATCCTCAGGCATATTTTGCGGATCGAGCGTCAGGTCGTTTTTTCGATAGACGGAAATATTGCTGACTACCGTATATCCCCGGTAGTCCGTGCGCGCGCCGGGTTGGTTGCGAATATTCACGCCGTGTGCGCCGGGGGCTTTTATCAGGGCATTGGTTTCACCGAGCGGTTGGGAAAGCGTGATGCCATCGGCGTGGGCGATAACGCCCCCCTGCAGACCATAATTAAGCCGCTCGCTGTTTTTGTCGTAGCTATACCCCGCCGTCACTTCGCCGTACGTCCCTTTATAGTCACCGTTCATATTGCCGGTGTAACCCACGCCATCCGTACCGTAACCCTGCTGGACGTTCCAGTTCAGCGAGTTGTTCTCCAGCGCGACCCCGTTCATGCCGATATTATGCGTCGTTCCACCATTCTTGCTGGCGTTCATGCCATAGCTGGCCCACGTTTGCGGGAGGAATTTATCCAACGGTACGCTGACGTTAAACGCCAGCAGCTGGTCGTGGGCGCTGTTATTCGCGCTGTCGTTTGACGTCGCGCTGCCATTTTTGCTGTATGTCCAGGTCAGGCCGTAGCTGATATTGCGCCAGTAGTTGTTGTATCCGACGCTCCAGGAAGCCATCGACCTGGCGGAGTTCCAGTAATCTTCCCTCGCCGCGCTGAGGGTTAGCGATCCCAGTTCGCGGCTCAGCGTCTGGCTCATCGTCAGCTCCGCGCGGTTACGCCTGCGGTCCTGCAGCGCGTTGCTGTCTCCATATGAGTCCAGAACTTCCTGCATCCCGTAATAGCCGCTGGTGGAATAGCGGTATCCCGCAATGGAAAAGTTGGTCCCGGTATCGATGAAGTTTTTGCTGTATCGCGCTCGCCAGGATTGGCCGCGCGATTTTTCCGTTTTATCCGGCGTTGACCAGGCCTGCGTGACATCCGTGGAGATAGCGCCTAACGCCCCCATATTTTTACCCACGCCGAATGCCAGCGACTGATATTTGCTTGACTCCTGCAGGCCGCCATAGAGGGTAAAGCCATGCTGCAGGCCATAAATTGCCGTTGCCTGCCCGAAAGGGGTTTTATCCACGCTGCTGTTATATGAACGATACTGCCCGCCGGTGATGGCGTATTTGAACCGGCCTTCCCGCTGCAGTACCGGCAGCGAGGCGTAGGGCAGCGTGAAGTGCTGTTCGCTGCCATCGGCTTCCTTAATCGTCACGTCGAGATCGCCTGCCCCGCCGGTAGGATACATATCCGTGATTTCAAAGGCGCCCGGCGCAACGTAGCTTTGGTAGATCTGGTAGCCGTTCTGGCGCACCACGACCTGCGCATTGGTTCGGGCAATGCCGCGTACTACGGGCGCATAGCCCTTAAGAGAATCCGGCAGCATGTCGTCATCGGATGCCAGCTGGCCGCCGCGAAACGGCATACTGTCGAACACGTCGGCAGGCGCAGAACTGTCACCAACGGTAAGCTGGGCTTTCAGAGGAATAATGGCCCGCTGCGCGTAGGTATAAACGGTATCCCATTTATCCTGGCCGGAGGACTCCCGTGACCAGGTGGTATAGTTGCGAAAACGCCACGGCCCTATATTGATCCCCGGACGCAGGTTCGCATACTGGCTGTCGCTTCTGCCGCCCTGGCCCGTTTTCGCCCGAGTGTTCGCTCCGCTCAGGCTGTAATTGAGCAATGCCGCAGTAATTCCCTCATCCCACATTTCCGGCGGTACATAGCCCCTTGCCGGCAGGTCGATCGCCGCCTGGGGAATGCTGATAACCAGCCGCTGGGCGCCAAATTGAAAATCAGCGCTGGCTTGCGGAATAGCCTGGAGATTGGCGCAATCACTATTTTCTACCGACAGCTGGGGAAAAAGTTCGGTTTTCACTCCCCACTGTTTTAATTGTTCCACGCTCAGACAGGGCTGCAATACCTCATTACCGCCCCCGGTCTTTGCCATCGAAAAAGGAATATCCCGGGTGTCCATTAACTGGTCATCAAGAATAATATCCACATGGTATGTTCCCGGCGCCTGAGAGCCCGATTCAAAAGCCGATAAATCCGCTTTGCCCACGCCGGGATTATCCAGCTCTACCAGGGCCGTATTAAACGAATCACTGGCATACAGTTCCGGAGAGAAACCGGTCAACACTATGGCGATAAGCGTAGCCAGACGAGCAGGTCGCAACTTATTATTTTTTATTGTCATCGCTATTACCTATTTAACGCTGGGCTTGCCATTTGTTCAGGGATTACAAACTGGCTTGATGTGACGGACCGGGGCTGCCGTAGTCATTAATAACTTTAAATGTCAGGGCATTGCCGGAGGCCCCGTCCGGCAAGCGGAACCGGGTGGTCGAACCCGGCATGACGTAGGTCACCTGGGCAAGCATTTTTCCGCCCACGGTAATTTCATTGAAATTAATGACGTAAGGCGTTGGGTTATTAACCTGAAGTTCATTGCCGCTTCTTTGCCAGGTGAGTTTATTTGCCTGTTCCTCCGGCGTTGAGGCGCGAAGCGTAACGGGACGATAAATCAGCTTGATACGCGTTTTTACGGCAATTTGCAGGGAGTTCATCTGCTTTGATGCCGAGGGAATCGCTTTAATATTTATCCAGAATAAACTTTCTTTGGCCTGAGGCAGTGAACCTGTCGCGACAATTCGCTCAATATTTTTTTGTCCGCTGTCGAGGCGATACATCGGCGGTGTAATAATAAAAGGCGCTTTACCAGAACCACCTTCCTGCTCATCTATCCATGACTGAATTAAATAAGGCGTCGCATCAGGATTATTAACGCTGATTGACGCTTCTTTTTTTGCACCATCGAAAATGATCCGCGTGCCGCCAATAATTACCCCGGCAGTGGCGGTTGCCTGCACCAGCGTTAACATTGTTATCGCCAGGCCAATTGTTCTGATAAAACGCATTTAATACCTCTTAAAACAAAGGGGCCGGGCCGGCCCCCTACTGATTACTGCAGAAACTTAGTTGTAAACCACTGAGAAGTTCGCGACCGAGTTAGCTGGGCCGGCAACCACCGTCGCAGTGGTCGACACATACTGAGCATAGAAATTCAGCGTATTATCAGCGGTGCTGGTGAGCGGGTAGGAGTAACCGTTGCTGCCGTGCAGAGGCAGATCGGCTTTATCCGCCGTCATCAGATTAATCGCGACACCGGAGGCTGCGCCAGCGACCGACGAGTCAATAGCCAGCAGGCTGGAGTTACTTAAATCAGGCGTGCCATCAAAGCGGACTTTGGCATTGTTAACCGTCACCGGACAGTTCTTCAAAATAATATCGAATTTCGTCGCGGCGGTTCTCGAACCGGCTACCGGAAATTCAGTTTTATAATAATCGCCCAAAACAACCACCTGGTCCTTTGACGCGACATCGATGTCGCAGGCGGCATCCAAAATATTGCCATTAAAATTAACGGTACCCGCTGCTGCGAAAGCCTGAGTCATTGATAATGCAGAACCTGCTGCAAGTATCGCAATAACAATTTTCTTTTTCATAACGACACATCCTGTTTTACTTTATTTACATTCAGGCAAAATATTTAATAAACGCATTTTGCCATTGCTTTAATATATTGCCGGGAAACAGTGGTATATATCACACCACTATTTCATTTTATTAAAACCGGATTACCCCTGCCGACGAGACAAAATTTATACAACATTTTTTCAGCGCACAATCTATTTCGCGGTCTAAATGTAGACTCGAAATTAACAAAAATAAAACATTCAAATTAAGAAATTACTTAATCACACTGACCCCGGTCTACTTTTGGACTGGCGAGACAAAATCAATAAAATCAATTAATTATAACCATAATCCACCCAAGTCTATTATTAGACCCGGCGCCAATATTCCCTGAGATGCTGTTTTTTAAGATAATTCCCAACATCGATCAAAAAACGATCGCATAAGTTAGTGAGGTATCTTATGAACACGAGAATTATTCCTGAATTCGGCAACGAACCAGCGGAAGTACTTGAGATAAAACCCTTTAAGCACATTGAGAAATTAATTGATAATGTCCTGCCGTACGCCGAGAGACGAATAGTCTCGAAAGGGGAGATCGTCCATTATTACGATAATAACGTTCGTCAGTGTTTTTTACTTATCCAGGGCAGCGTCGCGCTGCATCGTCGCGGAGACGGGATTGTTTTAAATTCTGAGTCATCGCCATTTCTTCTCGGCGTGTGTAGCCAGTTTTCCTCTGAACGACTTTACGTCAGGGTACTGGAAACATCGGAAATTGCGGCCGTTTCGCTGGAAACGTTTAATCGCGTAGTGGCGCAACAGAACTTATGGGAGCATTTTTCAAAGCTGCTGATCTATACCGCATCGCGGGTTTATGAGCACTGCGCGCAAATATCGCAAATGTCAGCCTATGACATCATTCGTTTTCAACTTGTTGAATTAATGCAAGAGCCCGAAGCTATCCGGCAAAGTATCACCGCGGCGGCCTATATCAAAAGTCGAACCTATCTTTCCCGCAGCGGCGTTATGCGCATCCTCGCAGAGCTACGAACGGGTAAATACATTACCATGGAGCGCGGAGTGCTGATTGACATCCACCACCTGCCGCGAAAGTATTGATTGTTCATGTATCTTCGGAGTGGCAAGAGATACGCGCGAGGTTATAATAAGTCCGATCTCCTTCAGGATTTTCTGACTATGCCATCTGCAAATCACCCCTTCCGCGGCTCCCCTTACGCACAGGAATTTATTTCTCATTTACAGCCCTACTGCACGACGTACCGAACGGGCCGCGGCGAGCAGTTTGATCTTCAGGTTAACGGTCAGGGGATGTGTTATCTCCTTCTGGAGGGGACGATAGCGATATACCGAAGAAGTGACAATATGATGCTTTCCACGGCGCTCAGTCCCGCCCTTTTCGGCCTCGCTAACCTGACGGACATTTACTTTGATGACTATTTTAAAACCGTCACGCCGTGCCAGATTGGCGTACTCACAACCCGTCGCGTCGAGGAAATCATTAGAGAGAAGGCGCTATGGGGACTGCTCTCTAAACAGCTGATGTTTGTCTATAACCGCCTCTATCATAACGTTATGCCCCAGGGCACGCCAACGGCGTACGAGATGATTCGCCAGCAGCTGATCAAGCTCATGGAGGAAGAGGAGGGTTATCGCTACAGCGTGACGGCTGAAAGATATATCAGAGAGAAAACCCGGCTTTCCCGCAGCGGCGTAATGCGCATTCTGGCGGCGCTGAAAACCGGTGGTTTTATCGAAATGGAAGAGGGGAAACTCATAAAAATCAACAAACTTCCTGCTAAGTACTGATTATGCGGATTGGGCTTTCGGCCCTCTCGCGATCCGGCCTGCGCGCCGAAATGCATTCATGCAACAAATTCTATTCGTTTTCATTATAAGTATTGTCATTTCACAGAAATAAAGATTTATTCACTGCTGACTGGCTCATGTAGAATGCGCTGCTAAATTTCCTTCATCTTTTACGCAATGTCGCCCTGGCGACCGTTCGGGAACCTGTGTAGTACTGAATTATGGATATAGAAACAGATGTCATGTCGATGTGTATGGTCGTGTTGTTAATTATTAGCGTGTTGCTCGATTAACCTCTTCCCCCCCGTAAAATCAGTACGACTCGCCGTCGCCGGACAGGCCAGTCTATTCGCTACGAACCCGATCCAAATCGAAATCGTACCGTTCCCCCGCGCGGCCTGACCTGCCAGCGTATTCCGGGATAAGCGTTCAGAGAGGGGATATTGCCCTGTCGGGCATGGTGCAAATATTAAAAAGGCTGCCAACGATGGTGGCAGCCTCTTCACTTTATGGCGTTACTGATACGAAGAGCGAATTAGCTCCTGATCTTCCTGTAGATAAACAGGACAACCAGCGCACCAATCACCGCCACGACAAAGCTGCCGAAATTAAAACCATCTACACGGCCAAAGCCGAAGAAAGTACTAATCCAACCCCCGACAACTGCACCGATGACACCCAGAATTACGGTAACGATAAATCCGCCGCCGTCTTTCCCCGGCATAATCCACTTGGCTAAAATACCGGCAATAAGCCCAAAAATGATCCATGAAATGATACCCATAGCTAACTCCGTCCTCTTGTTACCTTGTAAATATCTGGTATAGAAAGATTAGCATAAATATTAATGATGTTTCATAAAATTATATTTAGCATACATAGACTTGTCAGCACGGGGATAATGGTCTACGCCCTGAACGCGTACCGGGCAAATAATCAGCAAGCGGAAGTATCGCATCGTGAATAATTAAAACCTCGGGAGAGGCAGCAATAAGCCAGGATTTTTCTTATTAAAAGTGAAACTGGAAGCGGAATACAAAAGCAGCAAGGGGGACATTTCCCCCTTGCTAACTTAGATGACTGCGGTTGTCAGCCGCGACGAACAGCAAAGGCGCCCTTGTTCATCAGAGATGTCGATTTGCCACACCTGATGACGGGAGCCGACGTGCAGCGCGCGGCACACGCCGCGAACCCTTCCGCTGCGCACCGAACGGATATGGTTAGCATTGACCTCCAGCCCCACCACCTTCTGCTCGCCTTCGCTGCACAGATAGCCGGCCACCGAGCCTAAAGTTTCCGCTAATACCACCGACGCGCCGCCGTGCAGCAGCCCAAACGGCTGATGGGTGCGGCTATCTACCGGCATGGTGGCCTCGATGGCGTCATCGGTAAGGGCCTCGAAGCGAATATCCAGCAGGCCGACCATATTCCCGTCGCCCATGGTGTTCAGCTGTTCCAGGGTGCTCTGACGTTTCCAAATCATCCTATAATCTCCAGTAGCGCCTGTAGCGGATGGCGTACGCCGCTGCCTTCAATACGCTTCACCTGGCTACGACAGGAGTAGCCGGTGACCAGGCAACGATTGCGCGGCAGGCGCTGCATCGCCTGCTGCCAGGAGAGCGCGTAGATAGCCAGCGAGTTGGCGTGGTTCTTCACTTCATGACCGTAGGTACCGGCCATGCCGCAGCAGCCCACGTTAACGTTTTCCAGCTTCGCGCCAAAACGCGCGAAGATATCCGCCCACTGTTTGGTGGAAGCGGGAAGCGCCGTGACCTCGGTACAGTGGCCAAACAGATACCACGACTCGCCGCCCTGCTCCTGCGCAGCGGTTGCCGACAGCGCCTGCGGCAGCCACTCATGCACCAGCATCACGCGGAAATCGCCGCGCTTGTCGCCGAGCACCTGGTTGTATTCATCGCGATAGCAGAGCACCAGCGCCGGATCGACCCCCACCATCGGCATGCCGAGCTGGGCCACCCGGTTCAGGAAATCGGCGGTTTTCTGCGCGGTGCGCGCGAATCGCGTCAGGAAGCCCTTAATATGCTGGGCTTTACCGTTTGGCGAAAACGGCAGCAGCACCGGCTGGTAGCCTAGCTTTTCGACCAGTTGAACAAAATCGGCAACCACCTGCGCATCGTAATAGCTGGTAAACGGATCCTGAACCACCAGCACCCTTTTCGCTTTCTGCTCTGCGCTCAGCGCTTCCAGCTGCTCCAGCGTGGTATTCGCCGAACGATGACCGACCATCTGCTGCTTCAGCGACGGGACGGAGAGCAGCGGGAGATCGACCATACCGATATGCTTTTCCGATAGCTTGCGCATCCACGGCTGATTAATAAAGAAGTTGAACGTCTTCGGCGCATGCGCCATCAGCGGCGCGTAGGATTCAACCGCCGCCACCAGATGATCGCGGACCGGCCGCAGGTAGCGGCTGTGGTAAAGCTGGAGGAAACGCGACCGGAACTCCGGAACGTCGATCTTAATCGGGCACTGGGTCGAGCAGGCTTTACAGGCCAGACAGCCGGACATCGCCTCCTTGACCTCATGCGAGAAATCGTACTCTCCCTTACGCGCGTGCCAGCTATTGCGGGTGCGCTCCACCAGGGTACGCAGGCTGGCGCGTTTTTCCGGCAGATCTTTTTCCAGCTGATTGGGGTCGACGCCGCGATCCGCCAGCAGGCGCAGCCATTCTCGCACCAGCGTGGCCCGCCCCTTCGGCGAGTGAATACGGTGGTTGCTGACCTTCATCGACGGACACATCGGGCTTTTGGCATCAAAGTTGAAGCACAGACCGTTGCCATTACACTCCATCGCGCCGCGCCACGAGCTGCGCACGGCAATGGGGATCTGCCGATCGAAGGTCCCGCGCTTAACCGCATCCACCTTCATCATCGGCGCATCCACGCCTTCCGGCGGGCATATTTTACCGGGGTTCAGACGGTTATCCGGGTCAAACGCGGCTTTAATCTTGCGCAGCTCGCCAAACAGTTCTGCCCCAAAGAACGCCGGGCTATATTCGGCGCGGAAGCCTTTCCCGTGTTCCCCCCACAGAAGGCCGCCATACTTGGCGGTTAAGGCTACGACGTCATCGGAGATGCGCTTCATCAGCATCTCTTGCTGCGGATCGCACATATCCAGCGCCGGCCGCACGTGCAGCACGCCGGCATCCACATGGCCAAACATGCCGTAGCTCAGGCCATGACCGTCAAGCAGCGCGCGAAATTCCACAATATAGTCGGCCAGATGCTCCGGCGGCACGCAGGTATCTTCGGCGAAGGGTATCGGTTTAGCGGCCCCTTTGGCATTCCCCAGCAGGCCAACGGCTTTTTTCCGCATCGCGTAGATGCGCTCAACGCCGTCCAGATCGTGGCAAACCTGCCAGCCGATAACGCCCGCTTCGCCGCGCGCCATCAGCTCATCCAGGCGCTGGCACAGGGTTGTCACCTGGCCGTCGATCAGTTCGGCGTCATCACCGGCGAACTCAACGATATTCAGCCCCAGCATCTCTTTATCCGCAACGTCGGTAATGAGCTCGCTGACCGAATGCCAGACAATATCTTCCCGCGCCAGATTAAGCACTTTTGAGTCGACGGTTTCGACCGACAGCGCCTTCGCTTCGACCATAAACGGCGCGTTGCGCAGCGCGGAGTTAAAGGAATCGTACTTAACGTTAACCAGGCGGCGTACTTTCGGTAAGCGGGTAATATCCAGCCGCGCTTCGGTAATAAACGCCAGCGTCCCTTCTGAACCGGTCAGGATGCGGGTCAGATCGAATTCGCTCATCTCGTCATTAAAGACGTGGCGTAAATCGTAGCCCGTCAGGAAGCGGTTAAGTTTGGGGAATTTATCGATAACCAGCTGCCGCTGCGCTTTGCAGCGCTGATAGACCGTGCGGTAAATACGCCCGATCGCCGACTGTTCTGCGCCCAGCGTTTCCGCCAGCGCCGCCGGAATCGGCTGCGTATCCAGAATGTCGCCGCCGATCAGCACCGAGCGCACGCCGAGCACGTGATCGGAGGTTTTCCCGTAGACCAGCGAGCCCTGCCCGGAAGCATCGGTGTTGATCATCCCGCCAAGCGTGGCGCGGTTGCTGGTCGACAGTTCCGGCGCAAAAAAGTAGCCGTACGGTTTAAGGAACTGATTGAGCTGATCTTTAATGACCCCGGCTTCCACCCGCACCCACCCTTCTTCGGGGTTGATTTCAATAATGCGGTTCATATAGCGGGACATATCGACGATGATCCCGGCGTTGAGCGCCTGACCGTTGGTGCCGGTACCGCCCCCGCGCGGGGTAAAGATCAGTGATTTAAAACGTTCTTCCGCCGCCAGTCTTGCCAGCAGAGCGACGTCTGCCGTGGAGCGGGGGAATAAAATCGCATCCGGCAACAGTTGATATACACTGTTATCAGTCGCCATCGTTAGCCTGTCGGCGTAGCTGGTGGCGGTATCGCCGGTAAAACCTTGTTGCTCCAGTACCTGCAAAAAATTCAGCACCAGCTGAACGACACCTGGCGCTTGAGAAATCTGTGGGATCATGACGCTCGACCCTGCCTGACTATGTTGTGTTGTAAGTGATTAAACGTTTGCGTAGTGCACACAACTTTTTATCACATTTTTTTCATATGCGCCCGCCAGAATTAAGGGCAAAATCAGGCGCGCGAAGATATTGATATTATTATCAGTACATGGAATTACGCTGCGTCAGCCTTGTGACGCGACTGCAAAGGTAAAACTTTATCATGATTAACCCCAATCAGCCCCGGGACATACCGCAAGTTCTGCTGTCGGTGCTGTTTTTGTCCCTGATTATTATTTCCTGCCTGTGGGTCGTTCAGCCATTTATCCTGTCATTTGCCTGGGCCGGTACCGTGGTTATCGCCACCTGGCCGGTGCTTTTGCGCCTGCAGCGCCTGCTGTTCGGCAAGCGCGCGCTGGCGGTGCTGGTGATGACGCTGCTGCTCTTTTTACTGTTCGTTATCCCTATTGCGCTGCTGGTCAACAGCCTGGTGGATAACAGCACGCCATTAATAAAAGTGATTACCAGCGGTAACTTTACGCCGCCGGATCTGGCGTGGCTAAATAGCGTTCCGCTGATTGGCGATAAGCTGTATACCGGCTGGCACAATTTACTGGAGATGGGGGGAACGGCGATTATGGTTAAAATTCGCCCCTATCTCGGCACCACCACCACATGGTTTGTTGGCCAGGCGGCGCACATCGGCAAGCTGCTGGTCTACTGCGGACTCATGCTGCTGTTTAGCGCCCTGCTGTACTGGCGAGGCGAACAGGTTGCGTATGGGTTCCGCCACTTTGCCACCCGTCTGGCGGCCAAACGCGGCGATGCGGCGGTGATCCTCGCCGGCCAGGCAATTCGCGCCGTGGCGCTGGGGGTGGTCGTCACCGCCCTGGCCCAGGCGGTGCTTGGCGGTATTGGCCTTGCGATCAGCGGCGTGCCTTACGCCGCGCTGCTCACCGTGGTGATGATCTTTACCTGCCTTGTGCAGCTGGGGCCTTTACTGGTTCTGGTACCGTCAATTATCTGGCTGTACTGGAGCGGTGATACCACATGGGGCACCGTACTGCTGGTCTGGAGCTGCGTTGTCGGCACCATGGATAACTTTATCCGTCCGCTGTTGATTCGTATGGGCGCGGACCTGCCGATGATTCTGATCCTTTCCGGCGTTATCGGCGGCCTGGTGGCGTTCGGCATGATTGGGCTGTTTATCGGTCCGGTGCTGCTGGCGGTCTCCTGGCGGCTATACGATGCGTGGGTTAACGAAGCGCCGCCGCCGCCGAAGGACCCCGACCTGGTGCTTGAGGAGCTGAGCGAGCTCAATACCCGAGCCACTCAGGATAAGTAAGTGAAAAGGCGGGGAAACCCGCCTTTTGCCCCTCTGCCCCTATCGCTGTCGGGCGCGGTAGCCTTAAAGCTTAAGAAATCCTAATCTATCTTTCACGCCATTCCACCACCCGCGGCCTGCTAACCGCATTTGCTTCGCAGATTCTTTACCTTAATTTAACTATTGAGAGGAATCCGATCGACGCAAAAAGCCTCAGTGCCTAGTATTAGCTCACGGTTATAAATCAACGCATTGATTTATAAGCATGGAAATCCCCTGAGTGAAACAACGAATTGCTGTGTGTAGTCTTTGCCCATCTCCCACGATGGGCTTTTTTTTGTCCGCTTTCTGTTCCCCAAAAACAAAAAATCCCCGCCACTGCTGAGCTGACGGGGAGTATCCAGTTGCCTGTTTTAGCGAGAACTTACTTATTCAGCTCCGCCAGGCCGAGCCAGGTTTGCACGACCGTGTCCGGGTTCAGGGAAAGGCTATCGATCCCCTCTTCCATCAGCCAGGCGGCAAAATCTTCATGGTCAGACGGACCCTGTCCGCAGATACCGACGTACTTGCCCTGCTTCTTCGCCGCGCGGATGGCCATCGACAGCAGCGCTTTCACCGCGTCGTTACGCTCATCGAACAGCTCGGAGACCACGCCGGAGTCGCGATCCAGCCCCAGCGCCAGCTGCGTCATGTCGTTAGAACCAATAGAGAAGCCGTCGAAGTATTCGAGGAACTGTTCAGCCAGCAGCGCATTCGATGGGATCTCACACATCATAATCAGCTTCAGGCCGTTTTCGCCGCGCTTGAGGCCCTGGCGTTCCAGCTCTTCAACCACCGCTTTTGCCTGCGCGACGGTCCGGACAAACGGCACCATGATTTCGACGTTGGTCAGGCCCATGTCGTTACGCACCCGCTTAACCGCTTCACACTCCAGCGCGAAGCAGTCGCGGAAGCTTTCTGACACATAGCGGCCGGCCCCGCGGAAGCCCAGCATCGGGTTCTCTTCTTCTGGCTCGTAACGTTCGCCGCCGACCAGGTTGGCGTATTCGTTAGACTTAAAGTCGGAAAGACGCACAATCACCCGTTTCGGGAAAAATGCCGCGCCAAGGGTGGAGATCCCTTCGGTCAGGCGACCGACGTAGAACTCTTTCGGCGAGTCGTAGCCTTTCATCAGCTCGCGGATTTCATTCTGCAGCCCCGGCTCCTGATCGTCGAACTCCAGCAGCGCGCGCGGGTGGACGCCAATCATACGGTTGATAATGAACTCCAGACGCGCCAGGCCCACGCCTTCGTTCGGCAGGCAGGCAAAGTCGAAGGCGCGGTCCGGGTTACCGACGTTCATCATGATCTTCAGCGGCAGATCCGGCATATCGCCAACGGTGGAGCTCTTGACGCTGAAGTCGAGGATTTCGGCATACACGTAGCCGGTATCGCCCTCGGCGCAGGAGACGGTCACATTCTGGTTTTCCTGGATGCGATCGGTGGCGTTACCGCAGCCCACTACCGCAGGGATCCCCAGCTCACGCGCGATAATCGCCGCATGACAGGTACGCCCGCCGCGGTTGGTGACGATCGCCGCCGCCTTTTTCATGATCGGCTCCCAGTCCGGGTCGGTCATGTCGGTCACCAGCACGTCGCCGGGCTCGATGCGGTTCATTTCGCTGATATCGTGAATGACCTTCACCGGACCCGCGCCGATACGATGGCCGATCGCGCGCCCTTCCGAAATAATCTGTCCTTGCGCATGGAGGGTATAGCGCTCCATCACCTGGCCGCGAGAACGGACGGTCTCCGGACGCGCCTGCACGATAAACAGCTTACCGGTATGGCCGTCTTTCGCCCATTCGATATCCATCGGACGGTTGTAGTGCTTCTCGATTTGAACCGCTTGCTGCGCCAGCTCCTGCACTTCCGCGTCGGTTAACGAGAAGACGTCGCGCTGCGCCTGCGGCACGTCTTCGATACGCACCTGCTTGCCGTGCTCCTGGGTAGGGGCGTAAACCATGCGGATTTTTTTCGACCCCATGGTGCGGCGTACGATTGCCGGCCGGCCCGCTTCCAGCGTGGGTTTATGGACGTAGAACTCATCAGGGTTCACCGCCCCCTGCACCACCATCTCGCCGAGCCCCCAGGCGGAGGTGATAAACACCACCTGATCAAAACCGGATTCGGTATCGATGGAGAACATCACACCGGACGAGGCCAGATCGGAGCGCACCATCCTCTGCACCCCGGCGGAGAGCGCCACCCCGCGGTGATCGTATCCCTGATGCACGCGGTAGGAAATGGCGCGATCGTTAAACAGCGAAGCAAACACGTGCTTCACCGCGACGAGCACGGCGTCAAAGCCCTGCACGTTAAGGAATGTCTCCTGCTGACCGGCGAAGGAGGCGTCCGGCATATCTTCCGCCGTCGCGGAGGAGCGCACGGCAAAGGAGGCCTCAGCGTCATCGGCGGACAGCTGGGTATAGGCATCGCGAATCGCATTTTCCAGTTCGCTCTGGAACGGCGTATCAATGATCCACTGACGGATCTGTGCGCCCGCTTTCGCTAATGCGGAAACGTCGTCAATGTCGGTTTCATCCAGCAGTTCATAAATGCGCTGGTTGACACCGCTTTGGTCCAAAAACTGATTAAAGGCATCAGCGGTGGTGGCAAACCCGTTCGGTACGGACACGCCCATACCCGACAGATTTGTAATCATTTCACCAAGGGAGGCATTTTTGCCCCCAACCCTGTCTACATCATTCATGCCGAGTTGGTTATACCAAAGCACCAGCGGTGACGAGCCATTGTTGGACATCGAGACAATCCTTTTGTGATTTAATACCAGTGATAAATAATTCACGATCGACTACGAGATTTATCCTGACATATTTATCCAGCTGAAAGAAACGGTGAATCGTTCAAGCAAATTATTTTTTCGTTTTTAGGATTCTTTGCCAGATATAGCTAAACTAATGATTCTTCAGAAATCTGATGAAATTTGATACAAAAGATACGCAGTTGCGAAAAATGAACTCACCTTTTCATTAAAAATAAAAATAGCGTTTCATTTTTTAAATATGAGACAAAGCCTGGAGCGTTATGCTTAAATTTAATATCAGCTTTCAGACAATTAAACTCATTATACCGGATGGTCAAAATGGAAAGTGCTGTAGATCGCCACGTATTTTATATTTCCGACGGTACCGCTATTACGGCGGAAGTTCTGGGTCATGCGGTCATGTCGCAATTCCCGGTCGCCACCAGCAGCGTAACCCTGCCGTTTGTCGAAAATATTAGCCGCGCGCGCGCCGTGAAGGAGCAAATCGACGCGATTTTCCAGCAGACCGGCATTAGACCGCTGGTGTTCTACTCCATCGTGCTGCCGGAAATCCGCGACATCATCCTACAAAGCGAAGGCTTTTGTCAGGATATCGTCCAGGCGCTGGTGGCCCCCCTGCAGCAGGAGCTGCGCCTCGATCCGACGCCAATCGCTCACCGCACCCACGGCCTGACGCCCGGTAACCTGAACAAATACGACGCGCGTATCGCCGCTATCGACTACACCCTTGCCCACGATGACGGAATTTCTCTGCGTAATCTCGATCAGGCCCAGGTGATCCTCCTCGGCGTTTCGCGCTGCGGGAAAACCCCCACCAGCCTGTATCTGGCGATGCAGTACGGTATCCGCGCCGCTAACTACCCGTTTATCGCCGATGATATGGACAACCTGATTCTTCCGGCTTCGCTTAAGCCGCTACAGCACAAACTCTTCGGCTTAACGATCAATCCGGAGCGCCTGGCGGCCATCCGCGAAGAGCGGCGGGAAAACAGCCGCTATGCTTCCATGCGCCAGTGCCGGATGGAAGTGACCGAAGTCGAGGCGCTTTACCGCAAAAACAAGATACCTTGCCTGAACAGTACCAACTATTCCGTGGAAGAGATCGCCACCAAAATCATGGATATTATGGGGTTAAGCCGCAGAATGTACTAACACACTAGTACATTATTAAAAATTTGTTTATGCTATCACCTGAGCCCTATACAGGATCATGCCCTGCTCTTGCAATAAGCGGGGATTGGTTTATCGTGATGCGCATCACTTCCCGGCATTTTCGCCGCGGAAGAAACAGATTTTGAGACCCCAATGAATAAAACAGACGAATTGCGTACCGCGCGCATTGAAAGCCTGGTAACGCCTGCGGAACTGGCTCAGCGGCATCCAGTGTCTGCCGACGTTGCCGCACACGTTTCCGCCTCACGCCGCCGAATCGAGAAAATTCTCAACGGTGAAGATCGCCGCCTGCTGGTGGTGATCGGTCCCTGTTCCATTCACGATATTGATGCGGCGATGGAGTATGCGCGCCGCCTGCAGGGTATGCGCGAACGTTACCAGCCGCAGCTGGAAATCGTGATGCGTACCTATTTTGAGAAGCCGCGCACGGTGGTTGGCTGGAAGGGGCTGATCTCCGACCCCGACCTGAACGGCAGCTATCGGGTGAATCACGGCCTTGAGCTGGCGCGTAGCCTGCTGCTGCAGGTCAATGAACTGGGTGTCCCGACCGCCACCGAGTTTCTCGATATGGTGACCGGGCAGTTTATTGCCGACCTGATAAGCTGGGGCGCTATCGGCGCGCGTACGACCGAGAGCCAGATCCACCGCGAAATGGCCTCGGCGCTCTCGTGCCCGGTAGGCTTTAAGAACGGTACCGATGGCAATACCCGTATCGCCGTTGATGCGATCCGCGCTTCCCGCGCCAGCCATATGTTCCTGTCGCCGGATAAGCAGGGACAGATGACCATCTACCAGACCAGCGGCAATCCGTACGGCCATATCATTATGCGCGGCGGTAAAAAGCCGAATTACCACGCCGCCGATATCGCCGCCGCCGGGGAAGCGCTGGCGGAGTTCGACCTGCCGGAACAGCTGGTGGTGGATTTTAGCCACGGCAATTGCCAGAAACAGCACCGCCGTCAGCTGGACGTTTGCGCCGACATCTGCCAGCAGATCCGCGCCGGCTCGACCGCCATCGCCGGGATCATGGCCGAGAGTTTCCTTCAGGAAGGCACGCAGAAGGTCGTCGCGGGCCAGCCGCTGACCTGGGGACAATCGATTACCGATCCCTGCCTGAGCTGGGACGATAGCGAACGGCTGCTGGATGAATTAGCCGCCGCCACCGCCACCCGCCTGTAGTTCCCCTCCCCACCGTACGCGCGGTGGGGAGCGATTTTCCGCCACCGACCGGCCCGACACCTGCTAAATCTGGTAATCCGCTAAATAAAGCTTGCGTGAAAAACAACATTATTGATAATGATTATCATTGTTGCCTTGATTTTTATTTTTAGTGCTATGACGCGTATGGATAACACTGCCACAGCAGAAAAAACAACAGACAATGCCCCGTATCCGGTTCCGACGGACAAAGAGATAAGCAGCCGGACATTATTAGGCAGCGAGGGACGGGTGGTGATTGAACATCGCGGTCAGCGCTACCTGCTGCGTCAGACCCATTCGGGTAAGCTGATCCTGACCAAATAATTATCCCCGCCGATAAAGGCAGGGATAACGATCGCTAGCTGGAACAGCTTACTTCCAGACGCCTTCCCCAGTCCGGTGGACGCTGAATATACTCATCCGTCCGATCGGCAAAGGGGTGAGAGAGTGCGCTATGCAGGCGCTCCAGCTCGCTCATATCCCCCTGCTCCGCCTGTTCAATGGCCCGCTGGGCCAGCCAGTTACGCAGCACGATCGCCGGGTTCACGCTGCGCATCCGCATCTGCCTTTGCGCATCGTCAACCTGTTCATCGCGCAGGCGCGCGCGATAAGCGGTAAACCAGGTATCGAACGTCTCGCGGTCGATAAACTCATCGCGTAGCGGCGAGGCGGCGCTCTCCTGCTCGCTGACGCTGAGCATCCGGAAGGTCCGCGTATAGTCGCTGCCCTCGCGTTCCATCAGCGCAAACAGGCCGTCCAGCAGTTCGTTATCCCCTTTTTGCTGGGTAAACAATCCGAGCTTGTCGCGCATGCGGCGGCCATACGCCGTCAGCAGCGCTTGCTGGTAACTATCCAGCGCGCCGTTCAGCGCCTCAGCGCTGATAAACGGCGAGAGCGTCTGCGCCAGACGTTGCAGGTTCCATAGCCCTACCGCCGGCTGATTATCAAAGCTGTAGCGCCCCTGATAATCGGAGTGGTTACAGATAAAGCCAGGCTGGAAATCATCAAGGAAACCGTACGGACCGTAGTCCATCGTCAGGCCGAGAATTGACATATTGTCGGTATTCATCACCCCGTGGGCAAAGCCCACCGTTTGCCAGCAGGCAATCATCTCCGCGGTTCGAGTGACAACGTCACTGAACCACAGAAGGTACTTATCCGCTTCATTTTGCAGATGCGGCCAGTGGTGACGAATCACGTAATCCGCCAGCTGCTGCACTTTCAGAGGCTCGCGACGGTAGTAAAAATGCTCAAAATGGCCGAAACGAACGTGGCTTTCCGCCAGCCGCATCAGCATTGCCCCGCGCTCGACGGTTTCGCGGTATACCGGCGTATCGCTGGCCACTATCGCCAGCGCGCGGGTGGTGGGAATGCCCAACGCATGCATCGCTTCCGAGGCCAGCGCCTCGCGGATCGTCGAGCGCAGCACCGCCCGCCCGTCGCCCATTCGCGAATAGGGAGTGAGCCCGGCGCCTTTAAGGTGCCAGTCAAAGCGACGACCATCAGCGAGCTGCTGTTCGCCGAGCAGAATACCGCGCCCGTCGCCAAGCTGCCCAGCCCAGGCGCCGAACTGGTGGCCGCTGTAAACCTGCGCCAGCGGCGACATTCCCGGCAGCAGCGTTTCGCCGCCCCATACGCCAGCGCCCTTCTGCGGGCTGAATAACGACGCGTCAACGCCCAGCGTTCGCGCCAGCGGAGCGTTGTGCCAGACAAGCCGCGCATTCTCCAGCGGCGTAGGGGTTAGAGCGGTGTAAAAATCCGGCAGTTCATCACGCCAGTGGGTAGTAAAAGACAGGGTCATGGTTCCTCCTGCCTTCAGTGTAGTGCTTTCAACAAATTATTAACACGGAGGAATGGATGGGTTATTGCGATAAAAGACAAGACGAGCGTTGTGGCGCTGCCCGGTAAGGCGTTACCGCCGCCGGGCAAGAAAACGCCACGCTACGCTTTGACGTATCGAGGCTAGATCCTTCGCGCCTGCCAGAATTTTTTATGCCAGTAGACATTATCCAGCGACGAGCGCGTCACGCCCTGGCTGGTGGAGGCGTGGATAAACTGGTTATCCGTGTCGTAAATACCGACGTGCAGACCGCTCTCTCCGGAACCGGTCTTGAAGAAAACCAGATCGCCGGGCAGCAGTTCGCTCTTATCGATTTTCGTGCCGATCTCCGCCTGTTCACGCGTTTCACGCGGCAGCTGCAACGCGAACTTATCGCGGAAGGTCATCAGCACAAACCCGGAGCAATCAACGCCGCGTGGCGACATGCCGCCGTAGCGATACGGCGCTCCCCGCCAGTTCCTTAGCTGCTCATTCAGGTTAGCAACAACGGTAATCGAATCAGCAAGCCGTGGATTGGGCGGCGGCGCCCGATGGCTGCTACAACCCGCCAGAAATAACGCAACACACAAAACGAGCCAAAAACGCATCTCAGACGAATCCTCTGTTCCCTATCCTGATAGCAGGATAATTTACCTTGTTTATCAATTCGCTGGCAAGCTGACTGCGTGCTACTGTGACGCAACGAGCATAAGATGACCCGCCACCTCGACCCGCTGGAAGTCCATGGCATAGGCGGCGGTTAAATTCTCTTCGCTTAATACCTCGGCGGTGCTGCCGCAGGCGATCGTCTCCCCCCGGCAGATAAGCCAGGAGCGATGGGCGTGTCGGAGGGTATGATTCAGGTCGTGGCTGCTCATCACGACGGCAATCCCCGAGGCGCAGAGTTCGCTTAACAGTCGGTCCAAGGCGGCCTGCTGCGCCACGTCCAGGCTGTTCATCGGTTCATCCAGCAATAGCAACTGTCCGGACGCGTTAGCCTGACGATGAATCTGCAGTATTACCGCCGCCAGGCGCACGCGCTGCCACTCCCCGCCGGAGATGTGATTCACCTGGCGCCCAAGCTTGTCGCCTAAGCCCAGCTTCTCCGCGATGGTCGTCAGTAGCCCGTTGTGCGCGTCGTCCTGGAGATGCAGCGACAGATAATGCCAAACCGGCATGGCGAAAGGCGGCATCTGGTGTTGGCTTAAATAGGCCCGATGACGCGCCAGCTCCGGCGCCAGCCAGTCATACAGCGGGCGTCCATTCAGTTTTACCTGACCCGGGCCGGTAGAGAGCCCCGCCATACGCGCCAGCAGCGTGCTTTTCCCCGCCCCGTTTGGCCCCACCAGATGAACGATCTCTCCCGGCCTGATATCGGCTGAAAACGGCGCCAGCCGCCCCGCCTCTTCTACATCCTGTAGCTGCATCAAAAACGGCATTATTTGGCTAAAGCTCCTTTAATAGCGGCCACCAGCTGCGGATCATCCGGCGTCATATCCGGTGAGAAACGGCCGATGACCTGACCATCGCGGCCGATGAGGAATTTTTCAAAGTTCCACAGAATATCATCCACGTACAGCGGCGCTCTGCCTTTGCTGGCCATGCGCTCATAAAAACCGCTGCCTTCCGGGGCGATAGCCTGCGGGGCGGCCTCAACCAGCTTCTGGTACAGAGGCGCGCGATGTTCGCCGTTGACGTCAATTTTGCTGAACATCGGGAAAGTCACGCCGTAAGTCGTGCTACAGAACGTTTTAATCTCTTCTTCGCTACCCGGCTCCTGACCCAGAAACTGGTTGCACGGAAAGCCCAGTACGCTAAAACCTTCGCTTTCTAAATCTTTTTGCAGCGCTTCCAGCTGCTCATACTGCGGCGTCAGGCCGCATTTTGACGCGACGTTGACAATCAACAGGACTTTGCCTGCCCACGGGGTGAGCGTTGTTTTCTCACCATCAATGGTGGTGACTTCAGTATTGAGAATATCGTGTTGCATAGCCTTCCCTCAGTGAATATACCGGTTACTGCTTCAGGTGATCCCTATCTACTGTAGCGGATTCAGACTGGGTCATTCTACTTTGAATCCCCCGGGAGTGTCTCTTGATGTAACAGGCAGCACAACATGAATTCATCTCAACACCGGGAGCCCGCAATTCAGTGTACAGTGGTGGATGGATGTAATAGCATTTCGTTAATTGTTAATTTAAGAGAGTTTTATTGATGAAGAAGATGTTTAGCGCGGTGTTAATCGCGGCCTCCGTTACGCTGCTTTCGGCCTGCTCGCCGGATGAAGATAATAAGATTAAAGTCGCCATTAATACCGGGCCGGATGAGGCTATCTGGAAAGTCGTAGAACAGGTGGCTAAAGAGAAATACAACCTCGACGTCGAGGTAATCTCATTTAATGATTACGTTCTGCCGAACGAAGCCCTGAACAATAAAGACGTCGATGCTAACGCCTTCCAGACGCTGCCTTACCTTGAGGCACAATCAAAAGAGCGCGGCTATAAGTTTGCCATTGTCGGTAAAACCTTCGTCTTCCCCATCGCCGCCTACTCGAAGAAAATCAAAAATATCAGCGAACTGCCTGACGGCGCGACGATTTCCATCTCTAACGAAACCACAACCCTGGGCCGCAGCCTGCTGCTGCTGCAGACGCAAGGTTTAATCAAGCTGAAAGAGGGTACAGGCTACCTGCCGACGACGCTGGACATTATCGACAATCCTAAGCAGCTGAAAATCGTGGAAGTCGACACGCCGCAGCTGACCCGTACGCTTGATGACCCGAACGTCGCCCTGTCGATCATCAACACCAACTTCTCCGCTCAGGCCGGTCTCTCGGCTGCCCGCGATGGGCTATTTATGGAAGGCCCGGACTCGCCGTACGTCAACGCCATTGTTGCGCGCGAAGATAATAAAGACAGCAAAAAAGTCCAGGAGCTGAAAGAGGCCTTCCAGACTCAGCAGGTTGCCGACAAGGCAGCGGAAGTCTACAAAGGCGATGCGATTAAGGGCTGGTAAAACTATCAACCGCTTACGGCCGCCCCTCACTGCGGGCGGCCTGATTTCAGCAATAACCAGATAAACACCGGCGCGCCCAGGGTGGCGGTGACCACGCCAATCGGCAATTCCGCCGCCGAAAGCGCCAGACGCGCGATAATATCCGCGCCCAGCAGCGCGCTGGCCCCCGCTAACAAACAGGCCGGAAGCAGCGCGCGGTGATCGCTTAAACCACATAAGCGCAGAATATGCGGGATAACCAGACCAATAAAGCCGATCGCGCCGGCCAGCGCCACGCTGACGCCCACCAGCCAGCCGGTCGCCACCACCAGCACTTTACGCCATAGCCACAGCGGCAGCCCCAGCTGGCGTGCGGAAACCTCCCCCAGCGCTAACAGATTAAGAGGCTGCGATTGCAGGCACACCCAGGCCAGCACCGGCAGCAGGGCCAGCATCAGCCACAGCTGCTGCCAGTCCACGCCGCCAAAGCCGCCCATCATCCAGTACATCAGCTGGCGGAGATCGAAAGAGGTTGAGAAGTAGACCGCCCAGGTCATCAGCGCGCTGCATATGATACCGAGCGCCACGCCCGCCAGCAGCAGGCGGCTGGTCGAGAGATGCCGCCTGGCAAAACGCAGTAAAATAAAGGTAATGACCAGCGCGCCAGCGATGGCGCACAGCCCCAGCGCCCAGCCCGGAAGCAGCCCTTTTCCCAGCAACACGGCGGCTATCAGGCCAACCCCAGCGCCGTTTGATACCCCCAGCAGCCCGGGCTCCGCCAGCGGGTTTTCAAACAGCGCCTGCATAATCGCGCCGGACAGGGCCAGCGCCGCGCCCACCAGCAGGACGGCCAGGGTTCGCGGCAAACGAATCTGCCAGATAAACAGCTCGCCTTTGGCGCTAAACCATTCACCGGGGCCAATCCACTGGTCGCCCGCGCACAGGCTGATGGTCGACGTAACCAGCAGCAGCAACGTTAATACCGCAAGCCAGCGCCGGTTGCGGCGCCGTTGAGTTTGAGCAAAGGTCAGCATAGATTTCTGAGTTGAGAAAAAGGATGTGATTGATTTTACGGTATTCGGCCAGGAAAAGAAAAAAGGCCGCATAGCGGCCTTTTTGATTAGTCAGTCCAGATCATTTCTCTCTGGGTGAAGCGTTTTCGACACGGCTTTTTAACTTCTGTCCGGGTCTGAAGGTCACCACACGCCGGGCTGTAATAGGAATATCCTCTCCCGTTTTCGGGTTACGGCCCGGGCGTTGGTTCTTATCTCGCAAATCGAAGTTGCCGAACCCGGAGAGTTTTACCTGCTCTCCGTTTTCCAGAGCGCGACGGACTTCTTCGAAAAACAACTCTACCAGCTCTTTGGCATCCCGCTTGCTAAGCCCAAGCTTATCAAACAGATATTCTGACATTTCAGCTTTTGTAAGCGCCATAGGTTCAATCCCTCAATGATGCCTGGAATCGCTCTTTCAATGCCTCTACACATTTGGCGACGGTAGCGGCAATCTCCTCTTCTTCGAGTGTACGGCTGGTATCCTGGAGGATAAGGCTGATAGCGAGGCTTTTGAAACCTTCCGCTACGCCCTTGCCGCGGTACACGTCAAATAAGTTTACGCCAACTACCTGATTTACGCCAACTTTCTTACACTCGGCTAAAACATCGGCTGCGGGAACGTTTTCTGCCACAACGACAGCGATGTCGCGACGGTTCGCCGGGAAGCGAGAAACTTCACGCGCCTGAGGCACCACGCGGTCTGCAAGCTTGTTCCACTCCAACTCGAACACCAACGTGCGGCCGTTCAGATCCAGTTTACGTTCCAGCTCGGGATGAACAACCCCAATAAAACCAATACGTTCACCTTTCAGATAAATCGCCGCCGACTGGCCCGGATGAAGCGCATTATTGGCTTCGATGCGGAATTCGATGTCGGACAGTTTACCCGTGAGGTCGAGAACGGACTCCAGATCGCCTTTTAAATCATAGAAATCGACGGTTTCTTTTGCCAGGTTCCAGTGTTCTTCATAACGGTTACCGCAGATGACGCCAGCCAGCATCACGTCCTGGCGAATACCCAGCGGGGCCTGCGTATCGGGAACAAAGCGTAAGCCGCTCTCAAAGATGCGGACGCGGCTCTGCTGGCGATTCTGGTTGTAGACCACCGTCCCGAGCAGACCGGTCCACAATGACAGACGCATCGCCGACATTTCGCTGGAGATCGGGCTCGGCAGAATCAGCGCTTCTTCACCGGCGTGGATCCACTGCTGTACTTTCGGGTCAACAAAGCTGTAGGTAATCACTTCCTGATAGCCTTTGTCGTTGAGCAGCGTTTTCACGCGCTTAAGCGACAGATCCGCTTCGCGGTGGCTGCCCATGATCAGGCCCGCTTGCACCGGTTCGTCAGGAATATTGTTATAGCCATAGACGCGGGCAACCTCTTCGACCAGGTCTTCTTCGATCTCCATGTCGAAACGCCAGCTCGGCGCCACGGCATGCCACTCATCCTGGCCTTCGGTAACTTCACAGCCCAGACGACGCAGAATGTCGCTAACCTGCGCATCTTCAATGTGATGGCCAATCAGACGATCCAGTTTGCTGCGGCGCAAACGGATGGTCGCAGGCTTCGGCAGAGTCGCTTCATTGGTCACGTCAATAATCGGACCCGCTTCACCGCCGCAAATATCCATCAGCAGGCGGGTTGCGCGCTCCATTGCCTGATACTGCAGCGCGGAGTCCACGCCGCGCTCGTAGCGGTGGGAAGCATCGGTATGCAGACCATGACGGCGGGCGCGGCCGGTAATGGACAGCGGGCTGAAGAACGCGCATTCCAGCAGAACGTTTTGCGTTTCATCGTTTACGCCGGAGTGCTCGCCGCCGAAAATTCCGCCCATAGCCAGGGCTTTCTGGTGGTCAGCAATAACCAGAGTATCGGTATCCAGCTTAGCCTCGGAGCCGTCGAGCAGGACCAGGGTTTCGCCTTCATGCGCCATACGCACGATAATTCCGCCTTCAATGCGGTCTTTATCGAAGGCGTGCATCGGCTGACCGAGCTCGAGCAGAACGTAGTTGGTCACGTCAACCACGGCATCGATGGAGCGAATGCCGCAGCGGCGCAGCTTCTCTTTCATCCATAACGGCGTCGGCGCTTTGACATTAATGCCTTTTACCACACGGCCCAGGTAGCGCGGGCATGCTTCCGGCGCATCGACCTGAATTGGCAGAACGTCGTCGATGGTCGCGGCCACCGGGGCCATTTCCGGGACATTCAATGGCGCCTTGTTGAGCACGGCGACATCGCGGGCAATGCCGATAATACCCAGGCAGTCGGCACGGTTCGGCGTGACGCTGATTTCGATAGTGTTATCGTCGAGCTTCAGGTATTCGCGGATATTGGTACCCAGCGGCGCGTCGGCGGGCAGTTCAATAATACCGCTGTGATCGTCGGAGATCCCCAGCTCGGAGAAGGAGCACAGCATGCCTTCCGACGGCTCGCCGCGCAGCTTTGCCGCTTTAATTTTAAAATCGCCCGGCAGTACGGCACCGATGGTTGCAACGGCAACCTTCAGGCCCTGACGGCAGTTTGGCGCACCGCAGACGATGTCCAGCAGGCGTTCGCCGCCGACGTTAATTTTTGTGACGCGCAGTTTGTCAGCATTAGGGTGCTGAGCGCACTCAACCACTTCCCCAACGACAACGCCGTTGAAGCTGCCCGCAACCGGTTCAACGCCGTCAACCTCAAGGCCGGCCATCGTTATCTGGTCCGACAGCGCTTCGCTATCGATAGCTGGGTTAACCCACTCGCGTAACCACAGTTCACTGAATTTCATTGTTCTGTCCTGCCCTTATTTAAACTGTTTGAGGAAACGCAGATCGTTTTCGAAGAACGCGCGTAAGTCGGTCACGCCGTAGCGCAGCATGGTCAGACGCTCCATACCCATGCCGAAGGCAAAGCCGGAATAGATTTCCGGATCGATACCCACGTTGCGCAGTACGTTTGGATGCACCATCCCGCAGCCGAGCACTTCCAGCCATTTCCCGTTTTTCCCCATAACGTCGACTTCGGCCGACGGCTCGGTGAACGGGAAATAGGACGGACGAAAACGAATCTGCAGATCTTCTTCAAAGAAGTTACGCAGGAAATCGTGCAGCGTTCCCTTCAGGTTGGTAAAGCTGATGTTGGTATCAACGATCAGGCCTTCCATCTGATGGAACATTGGGGTATGGGTCTGATCGTAGTCGTTACGATAGACGCGGCCTGGCGCAATAATGCGGATCGGCGGCTGCTGGTTAGCCATGGTGCGGATCTGCACGCCTGAGGTTTGCGTACGCAGCAGGCGCGTGGCATCAAACCAGAAAGTGTCGTGGTCAGCGCGTGCCGGATGGTGGCCAGGAATATTCAGCGCATCGAAGTTATGGTAGTCATCTTCGATTTCCGGGCCAGTCGCGACGGTAAAGCCGAGCTCACCGAAGAAACTTTCAATACGATCGATGGTACGGGTCACCGGATGCAGGCCACCGTTCTCAATACGACGCCCCGGCAGAGAGACATCGATGGTCTCCGAGGCCAGGCGCGCGTTAAGAGCGGCGCTTTCAAGATCTGACTTACGCGCGTTAAGCGCCTGCTGGACCTGCTCTTTCGCTTCGTTGATAACCGCACCGGCTGCCGGGCGCTCTTCAGCAGGCAGCTCACGCAGGGTCGTCATCTGAAGGGTCAGGAGCCCTTTTTTACCCAGGTATTCCACGCGGACGTTGTCCAGCGCAGCAACATCTGATGCCTCGTTAATGGCTGCCTTCGCACTGGCAACCAGCTCTGCGAGATGTGACATGGTTTTCCTCATTATGTCGGTGCAGACACCGGTTATGGTTATTATTTTGCTTTCACTATTTCGAGCCGCAGACGGCGGGTCATTCGCCATTTGACCGAATGACCCGGTCAATCCGCACGTCTGGAGCTTGAAATAGAACAAGCCAGTTCAGATACAAAAAAAGCCTCCACAGTGGGAGGCTTTTTGGCGCTGTTTTCCGTTTCTTCTTTCACGCGCTAGCCTCCTGAGTTCAGGTGCTAAAGTAAAAAAAGAAGCGGAAAATAGCAGCATTCATGCTTGCATTACCTTGTCTGGTAAAAAACGTAAGATCGATATTGAAAAGCTTACGCGGATAAAAGTCAATGTATTGATAGTCTTGAAACGAAAAGAGGGAGACAAGCTCCCTCTTTCAACTGGCTTATGCCAGAGCTGCTTTCGCTTTTTCGACCAGCGCGGTGAACGCTAATTTGTCGAATACGGCGATGTCAGCCAGGATCTTACGGTCGATTTCAACAGAGGCTTTTTTCAGGCCGTTGATGAATTTGCTGTAAGAAATACCGTTCTGACGTGCTGCTGCGTTGATACGCGCAATCCACAGTTGACGGAACTGACGCTTTTTCTGACGACGGTCACGATAAGCGTACTGACCAGCTTTGATAACAGCCTGGAAGGCAACGCGGTATACGCGAGAACGCGCACCGTAGTAGCCTTTAGCTTGTTTCAAAATTTTCTTGTGACGTGCACGGGCAACTACACCACGTTTTACGCGAGCCATATGTGCTCTCCTGTATCTATTCTAATTAAAAAGTTAAAAGGGTTAACGACTTATGCGTACGGCAGGCACGCGATGACCAGGCCCAGATCGCCTTTAGAAACCATGGCTTTCGGACGCAGGTGACGTTTACGCTTGGTAGCTTTTTTGGTCAGAATGTGACGCAGGTTAGCGTGCTTGTGCTTAAAACCACCTTTACCGGTTTTTTTGAAGCGCTTAGCAGCACCGCGTACGGTCTTAATTTTTGGCATTTTAATAACTTCCACTTCGCATTGTTAATAAACGAAACATAGGCGAACAACGGCTGCGGAACCCGCAGGCTCCACAGACATTGCTACTTGAAGGCCTTACTGTTTCTTCTTAGGAGCGAGCACCATGATCATCTGGCGGCCTTCGATCTTCGTTGGGAAGGATTCGACTACTGCCAGTTCACTCAGATCGTCACGGACGCGGGTAAGCACTTCCATACCGATCTGTTGGTGGGCCATCTCACGGCCGCGAAAACGCAGCGTGATCTTGGCCTTATCGCCATCTTCCAGAAAGCGAATCAGGCTGCGGAGTTTTACCTGATAATCGCCATCGTCGGTGCCAGGACGGAACTTAATTTCCTTAACCTGGATAACTTTTTGCTTTTTCTTCTGTTCCTTAGAAGACTTGCTCTTTTCATAAAGGAACTTGCCGTAGTCCATGATACGACAAACTGGCGGTTCGGCGTTAGGGCTGATTTCAACTAAATCTACTCCAGCTTCTTCAGCTTTTTCGATCGCTTCTCTCAGACTCACAATACCCAAAGCTTCGCCTTCCAGACCAGTTAAGCGAACTTCCAGGGCGCGAATCTCGCCATTAATACGATTCGGACGTGCCGTTTGAACTCGTTTTCCGCCTTTAATACCTTATTCCTCCAGTTGTTTTAGACTGCGGCTGCGAATCTCTTGTTGCAGCTTCTCGATAACTTCATTTACGTCCAGGCTGCCCAAGTCTTTGCCACGACGGGTACGCACGGCAACTTTGCCGGCTTCTACCTCTTTGTCGCCACAGACCAACATGTAAGGGACACGACGTAAAGTGTGCTCGCGGATTTTAAAGCCTATCTTCTCATTTCTCAAGTCTGCTTTTACGCGAATGCCCGCATTTTGTAGTTTACGCGTCAATTCGTTAACGTATTCAGCCTGAGAATCAGTAATATTCATGACCACAACCTGCACCGGCGCCAGCCAGCTCGGGAAGAAGCCCGCAAACTCTTCGGTCAGGATGCCAATAAAGCGCTCCAGCGAACCAAGAATCGCGCGGTGAATCATTACCGGTACCTGTCGTTCGTTATTTTCACCCACATAAGAGGCGCTTAA
This sequence comes from Klebsiella sp. CN_Kp106, assembly GCF_040064575.1. Lineage (NCBI taxonomy): Bacteria > Pseudomonadati > Pseudomonadota > Gammaproteobacteria > Enterobacterales > Enterobacteriaceae > Klebsiella > Klebsiella sp. CN_Kp106. Next base: position 59,514 of record NZ_JBEAIG010000050.1, read on the forward strand.
ACGCTGCGGCAGGGAGAAGTCCAGCTGTACAGTACCGCACTGCCATGCACGATCGAGGCAGTCATACAGGGTAAATTCAATTTTCGGACCGTAGAACGCGCCTTCACCCAGCTGATACTCAAACGGGATGTTGTTCTCTTCCAGCGCCACGGCCAGATCCGCTTCAGCACGATCCCATGTCTCATCGCTACCGATGCGTTTTTCCGGGCGAGTCGACAGTTTGACGACGATTTTCTCGAAGCCAAAGGTGCTGTACATATCGTAGACCATGCGAATACAGGCGTTTACTTCATCGCGAACCTGATCTTCAGTACAGAAGATATGGGCGTCGTCCTGAGTAAAGCCACGTACGCGCATCAGGCCATGCAGCGCGCCTGACGGCTCATTACGATGGCAGCTACCGAATTCAGCCATACGCAGCGGCAGATCGCGGTAGGATTTCAGCCCTTGGTTGAAGATCTGCACGTGGCCCGGGCAGTTCATCGGCTTGATGCAGTATTCACGGTTCTCGGAAGAGGTGGTGAACATCGCATCTTTATAGTTGTCCCAGTGGCCGGTTTTTTCCCACAGCACGCGGTCCATCATAAACGGGCCTTTAACTTCCTGATACTGGTACTCTTTCAGCTTAGAACGCACAAAAGTTTCCAGTTCGCGGAAGATAGTCCAGCCGTCGTTATGCCAGAACACCATGCCCGGCGCCTCTTCCTGCATATGATACAGGTCGAGCTGCTTACCGATTTTACGGTGATCGCGCTTAGCGGCTTCTTCCAGACGCTGCAGATAGGCATTTAAGGCTTTTTTATCTGCCCATGCGGTTCCGTAGATGCGCTGCAGCATTTTATTGTTGCTATCGCCGCGCCAGTAGGCGCCAGCGGTCTTCATCAGTTTGAAATGATGACAGAAACGCATATTCGGCACGTGCGGCCCACGGCACATGTCGACATACTCTTCATGATGATACAAACCGGGTTTGTCATCATGCGCAATGTTTTCATCAAGAATGGAGACTTTATAGCTCTCGCCGCGCTTCACGAAGGTTTCACGCGCTTCGTGCCAGCTGACTTTTTTCTTAATGACGTCGTAGTTTTTCTCGGCGAGCTCGTGCATACGTTTTTCGAGCGCGTCGATATCTTCCTGGGTCAGGGTATGGTCCAGATCGACATCATAGTAGAAACCGTTGTCGACAACCGGGCCGATCGCCATCTTGGTATTTGGCCACAGCTGTTTAATCGCGTGCCCCAAAAGGTGCGCACAGGAGTGACGAATAATCTCAAGTCCATCTTCATCTTTCGCGGTGATGATAGAGAGCGTCGCGTCGTTTTCAATTAAGTCGCAGGCGTCAACCAGCTCGCCGTTGACGCGGCCGGCGATGGTGGCTTTAGCCAGACCAGGGCCAATATCCAGAGCGACGTCCATCGGGCTCACAGCGTGATCAAAATGGCGTTGGCTGCCATCAGGAAGCGTAATTACAGGCATTTCATGTCCTTATTTGCAGTGGTGCCCCACACGAAAGAGCACATACAAAACAATATAATCATAATTATCAACACGTTCAGGCCCAGTTCCCGCTTCACTCTGCGAAAATATGTGCACGCTCGTTCACCGACGCGTACCCACCTGCAGCCGCCTGTTGATAACACCGACGGTTAGTTTACACATCATTAGTGCGTGATAAAAGTCACATGAGACTAAATGGTTATTGCTGATGGAAAAAAAAGGTCGCGGCGCAACAAACCCAGCGTAATTGCTGCGGAACCGTGCGGCAAAAGAGCGCGGCAGGACGATATGACGCATAAAGAATATTTATGCTTTCACATCAATTATGCATGTTTAACACAAAGTGCGGAAAGCAAAACCGGTACGGCATTACCCGGTTTGCTGCTTCACGAAATAATTAAAGGATGATGTTCAAGAACAATGAAATATCAGGACCATTCGCCGGCGACAAGTTTATGAACATCAAAAGCATCATTCATAGACTGCCCGGTAGACTGTGAGCCCGGCGCTATGTTGGAGCCTGCTTCGACATCGGTAGCTTTGGCGATGCCAACTTGGTTATGCTCGTTATTACCCGGCTGCGGTGCGGGAGCGGCGGCAAATGCGCCAAAAGACAGCGTGCACAGCATCACGGCCGCGAGTGCGATTTTGCTATTTCTCATGATAGTCATTCTCTTATTTGTTTCAGATAAATAGAACGGCGTCGTTATCGCCGCCTGTGTGCAACAGTATAGATCCAGATCACATTTTTGTCCGACCCAATATTTATCTTTTCGTGTCAAATTAACTGCATATTTGTCAGCAAAATAGCAATTGTGGGGAAATTATGAAGACGATTTCTTTTTATAAAAAACAAAACGAGAGACCAAAAATAATAATGTCACTTATTGCCAAATTTAAAACAATCAGGCCAGAATATCTGGCCTGAAATATTACATTTTATAACCCAGCGATAGCGTGGTACGGCGATCGGTGTGTTCCGGCGCCGATGACGGCGGCTCAGAGTTCCACGTCAGGTTATAGGCGACCTTGAGGGCAAAGTGAGCATTGATGGCAACGTTCAGCGCGCTTTCGGAGTTCAGCGTCGTATCTTCAGCGCCGAATACCGAAACACCTTGCGTAAATTTGGCGTTATCGGTCATCTGCCAGGCGTAAGTGCCGGAAGCATAGCCCAACGGCTGAGTATCAGTATCGCCGTCGGTATACTCGTCGTAGCGTACGCCAGGACCAAATTCAAAACGTAGGCTGTGTACCGGTCCGTTCATAATCTGTCGACCATAACCTGCGGTAAACACATCCCGCTGCTGATAACCATTGTAACGATCCGTCAGCCAGCTGGCCTGGCCAAATATATAGTTCTGGTCAGTCAGGTTGTAACGACTACGTCCCCCCACCGCGTACCTTTCCGAAGAGCGCTGATCGTTTGACGACGTATTGCTGGCATTCCCCCACAGCGACCATGCGGTGGTATTGCCATACCAGGTCAACGTGGAGTCGGCGGTCATTGAGGAACTTTTCGTATTGCCGGACTGCGCCAGATAACCGGCGTTAACAGTACCTTCGAAAGGTTTTTTAGCAGAAGATGGGTCATCCATGACAGTAAAAACGGAATCATCGGCCATTGCGCACGCAGACGCAAAAAGCCCTCCCGCGAGCAACGCCGCTGCGGGTACTGTCTTCAAAAGCTTCATTTAATTTTAAGTCCGTACAACCTATAAGGAGACCTGGAGGGTCCCGGGAGCTTTCGCGAGGATCGCGGATAGCCGGTCCTAAGAAAGGGAGTAAATTATAAAAAAGCACGATTAACTTAGCAATCAATTACTCTTTCATTTTTTGTATAAGACGCTTCTCAAAACAATTTTTATTTCATAAAGATAAAAAGAGGTTGCGTTGTATAAGTGGCGCGTCGCTTCCCCTTCCCTCCTTTAAGTGCCATGCTTAAAACCAGAGCAGCTAAATTCGTATTATGGAGGAAACTGGATGACCAAAATCTATACGCTCACGTTAGCCCCCTCGCTCGATAGCGCAACCCAGACCCCGCAAATTTACCCGGAAGGCAAACTGCGCTGTAGCGCTCCCGTGTTTGAACCCGGCGGCGGCGGAATTAACGTTGCGCGAGCCATCACTTTTCTTGGCGGCAGCGCCACAGCCATCTTTCCCGTCGGCGGGGCGACAGGCGAACACCTGACGGCGCTGCTGACGGATGAACATGTTCCCGTCGATACGGTAGAGACCCATGACTGGACGCGGCAGAATCTTCACGTGCATGTGAACGCCAGCGGCGAGCAATATCGTTTCGTGATGCCGGGCGCAGCGTTAACTAAGGAGGAGCTCCAGCTCCTTGAGGAAAAGGTCCTCGCCATCGCCCCGGGTTCCCTGCTGGTGATTAGCGGAAGTCTCCCGCCCGGCATCAGCGTCGATAACCTGACGCAGCTGGTCAAAAACGCTCAGCAGCATGGATTGCGCTGTATTGTTGATAGTTCCGGTGACGCGCTCGCCGCAGCGCTTGATGTCGGCAATATCGAGCTGGTTAAGCCGAACCAGAAAGAGCTTAGCGCTCTGGTACAGCGGGATCTGAGCCAGCCGGATGATGTGCGTCTTGCGGCGCAGGAGCTCATTCGGTCGGGCAAAGTCCAGCGCGTCGTCGTCTCCCTCGGCGCCCAGGGTGCGCTCGGCGTTGATGCCCAGGGTAGCGTTCAGGTAGTACCGCCGCCGATGAAAAGCCAGAGCACCGTCGGCGCCGGTGACAGTATGGTCGGCGCAATGACCTTAAGGCTGGCGGAAAACGCCTCGCTTGAAGATATGGTTCGCTTTGGCGTTGCGGCGGGTAGTGCGGCAACCATCAATCAGGGCACCCGCCTTTGCTCGCTGGATAATACGCAAAAAATCTACACCTATCTGCGCGGTTGATAACGCTTTCGCTCCCTCTGGGAAGACAGAGGGAGTCGCCAAATCAGCATGATGGTCTATGCTAAAAATGCCATGGATAACAACGGGGTGAAAAATGAGTAGCGAAATTATTGCCTGGGTCGTCACGGTTCGTTTTCACGAAGAGACGTTAACCGAAATTAACGAACTCAGTAATCACCTCACCCGCGCCGGATTTACCCTCGTCTTAAACGATGATGAAGGGAACGTCCACGAGCTCGGCACCAACACCTTCGGCCTGCTTTCTATGCAGAATGCCGAGGAAGTCAACGCCTTAAGCGCAGGTTTAGCCGAAACCGCGCTGGGAAGACCCGTCGACGTCACCGTGGTCACATTCAGCGAGTGGTTAAAAGCTCAATAAGTGCGATTGACGCAACGGAAAACGTCCAGTTGTGCGTCAGTTCGAGTTTTACGCCGGGTTTATGCGCTAACCTTATGAAATGTTGGAAAACATGGGGAGAGACGGCATGTGGCAAGCTATCAGCAATTTGTTACGCGATTTGCATACCGAAGCAGCTGAAATCGAACTGCGAAACGAACTACCCGGTGGAGAGATACACGCTGCCTGGCATTTACGCTATGGCGGGCGAGATTACTTCGTAAAATGCGACGAACGCGAGCTGTTACCCATCTTCACGGCCGAGGCAGACCAGCTTGAACTACTGTCGCGCAGTAAAACGGTGAACGTACCGCAGGTTTTTGCCGTGGGCAGCGATCGAGATTACAGCTTTCTGGTGATGGAATACCTCCCTCCTCGCCCGCTGGATGCGCACAACGCTTTCCTGTTAGGCCAGCAAATTGCCCATTTACATCAGTGGAGCGACCAACCTCAGTTTGGTCTGGATTTTGACAACGACCTCTCCACCACCCCCCAGCCGAACGCCTGGCAGCGTCGCTGGTCAACTTTCTTTGCCGAACAGCGCATCGGCTGGCAGCTGGAACTCGCCGCCGAGAAAGGCCTACATTTTGGTGATATCGATCATCTTGTTGATATTGTTCAGCAACGGCTGAGCAGTCATCAGCCGCAGCCGTCGCTGCTTCACGGTGACTTATGGTCCGGTAACTGCGCGCTCGGGCCAAACGGGCCCTATATTTTCGACCCTGCCTGCTACTGGGGCGATCGCGAATGCGATTTGGCGATGCTCCCGCTGCATCCGGAACAGCCGCCGCAAATCTATGACGGCTATCAGTCCGTATCGCCGCTGCCGTCCGGCTTTCTCGAGCGGCAGCCCATCTACCAGCTCTATACGCTGCTGAATCGGGCGATTCTGTTTGGCGGACAGCATCTGGTGACGGCGCAGAAAGCGCTTGATGAGGTGTTCATGGATAAGGCCCCTTAAGGGGCCTTGTTTTTGAGGGTTAGCTAATTTGTACGCCTTTCAGACGGAACTGAATGGTCATGGTAATGCCGGTTCCCGGTTTACCCGGTTCATAGCGCCATTTACGTAAAGCGTTTTTCACTTCACGCTCAAACATATTGGCAGGCTGGGCGGAGAGGATCTGCACGTTGTCCACGCGCCCGTCCGGCGTGACGTCAAACTTAACCCGTACGCTTCCTTCAATGCGCAGCGCCTGGGCACGAGCCGGATAGCTCGGCTCTCCGCGACTTAGCGCCCGCGGCCCGGAAGGCGCCGTCACGGTGGGTTTAGCGGTCGCGGTTGAGGTGCTCGGCGCGGTGCGCGCCGGCGCCGTATTTGTATTTTCAAACGGCGAGGCCGGGCGCGTTTCCGCCGGTTTTACATCACGCTTCGGTTGTTCGACCTTTTTTTCCGGCTTCGGTTTAGGCTTTGGCTTCGGTTTTGGCTTTGGTTTATGGATAACAACCGGCGCCTCTTTTGGCGGTTCAGGCATCACTTCCGGTTCCGGTTCTGGCTCAGGTTCAACAACGGGCTCAACGACCGGCTGAGCCGCCTGAGGCGGTTCCAGATCTGCCGGGGCCACCATAGTGATTTCAATGGGCTGTGAGGGTGCCGGCCGTTCAATAACCTGATGTACCGAAGTATAGAGCAACCCCGCGATAACACTGCCGTGGATAACCACAGACAGTAGCGTAGGCCACGGAAAGCGGCGAGGTAAATCAAAGGTCATTGCGCTCATAGTCGTTTCTGTTGAAAAATGATGCCCCGATTTTAAATGCAAATAGCAATCATATTCAACTAGGGTTGTTGGCTTGTATCAAAATTTGCCCTGTTTTCTGACAAAAAGCCCCCGGGACGTGGCATTCTGGGGATCGTGATCATCTTTGCATTGCAGTCAACGACGGTTTCACTTAACGTGATTCGCCAATTTATTGATAAGGAGCCATGCCGTGCTTTACGTTATCTACGCTGAAGATATCGCCGACTCTCTGGAAAAACGGACATCGGTACGTCCCGCCCATCTGGCGCGTTTGCAATTATTACATGATGAAGGTCGTTTACTGACCGCCGGCCCAATGCCTGCCGTAGACAGTAATGAACCCGGCGCGGCGGGCTTCACCGGCTCAACGGTCATTGCGGAATTTGAATCGCTGGAAGCGGCGCAATCATGGGCCAATGACGATCCCTATATCGCCGCAGGGGTTTATCAGAAAGTCTCGGTGAAACCGTATAAAAAGGTTTTTTAGCCTATAAAATGCTTAAGCAATAAGAACGCGTTAAAAATTTAATCTATGGCGATCGTTCATTAGAGGACGTTTCTAAGTACGCGAGTACGGAATGGTCGCCATCCTTATGTCTCTCCACTTCCCCGGTTCTGCATTCCGTTCTCTTTAGGACGCGCCCTGATGATAGCCGTTTGCCGACAGTGCATCAGCACCGCCGACTTTCTATGGTTAATTACCTGTTGGACTTCAGCGTTCCCTTAAGACCATGCGGCTCTGAGCGAAGATACTGCGGCGGAACGCTCACCTGAGCGCCCAGCGCTGCCGCGGCATGCCATGGCCAGTGCGGATTGTAGAGCACGGCGCGGGCAATGGCGATGAGGTCGGCGTCGCCATTTTGTAGCGCCTCTTCCGCCTGCTGCGCTTCCGTCACCAGACCCACACCGATCACCGGGATATTCACCTTCTCGCGGATTTCACGCGCGAACGGCAGCTGATAGCCGGGCCCCACCTGAATCGCCTGATGAGGCGACAGCCCGCCGCTGGAAACATGAATATAGTCGCAGCCAAGCGCCTCAAGCTGCTGGCTGAAGATAATCGATTGTGCGTTATCCCAGCCGCCATCCACCCAGTCTGTTGCTGAAAGTCGGACGCCCACCGCGATGTCCTGACTGACGGCCTCACGGATGGCCCGGAATATCTCGAGCGGAAAACGCAAACGGTTCTCCAGCGAGCCGCCGTATTCGTCGGTACGCTGGTTACTGAGCGGTGAAAGGAACTGGTGCAACAGGTAACCATGCGCGGCATGCAGTTCAATCAATTCAATACCCATCCGCTCAGCGCGTCTGGCGCTGTCTACGAATGACTGCTTGATGCGTTTCATGTGGTCCTGAGTAAGCTCAACCGGAGGACGTTCACCTTCACCATAGGCCAGCGCTGATGGCGCAACCGTGTCCCATCCGCCAGAATCATGCGCCAGCTGGTGTCCCCCCAGCCAGGGGGCTGCGGAAGAGGCTTTTCGTCCGGCATGGCCCAGCTGGATACCGATGGGGATTGAAGCGTACTGGCGGATATCGTTCAGCACGGTGCGTAATGCGGCTTCCGTTTCGTCATTCCATAAGCCCAGATCAGCCGGGGTAATGCGTCCGGCGGGCTCTACAGCGCTGGCTTCGATAATCAGTAAGCCCGCACCGGAAAAAGCCAGTTGACCAAGATGGATACGATGCCATGCCGTCGCCTTGCCATTGTCGGCGGAGTACTGGCACATTGGCGCAATGACAATACGGTTCTCAAGTTCCAGCTTACCGATTCGCACCGGACTAAAAAGTTGACTCATAGATACCTCTCAATAATAGAAGCCTTACGGACATTATAAGTAGCACGTGCTGATGCATGGCACTTCCCGTTTTTTGCGTTTATACGCGTTGGGCCAGTCTTATGAGGTATGGCGCGATGCGACTTCCTGCCCGCCGCTGCTGATGCAAACAATAACGCAGGAGCCTGTGAGAAACCGGGTTTCGCCGGCAGAAGAAAGAGAGATGACAGTCTAAGAATATATGCTAAGAACGAAACGCTGATAAAACAGAGGCACCGCGAGCGGTGCCTTTTGTTTCGACTCTCAACATTCAGAGAAGGTGAACAGCAGAGAGTGACGTTGCCGTTTAACCAGCTCCTTTCTGATGGAGAGGATGCGCATATTACGACGCGACTGGCCTTCCAGCCAGCGTGCTTTACGGCGACTCACCTGCCGAAGCATGCGCCAGCGCCCTACTTCCGTTCTACTACGCTTCATTGCAACTACTCTACAAGTAAAAACAGCCTGCATTATAGACCGATGAATCTGGCTAACCAACGCTTTCGCTGCGTTTTTATTTGCCAGATGGATGATGATGCGTAAACTCATGTCATCAAGTCATTCAAAAGGATTTTTCATCTATGACAACCTTTTACACGGTGGTGAACTGGCTGGTTATACTCGGTTACTGGCTACTTATCGCCGGTGTAACATTACGGATATTAATGAAAAGGCGCGCGGTCCCGTCAGCGATGGCATGGCTGCTTGTCATTTATATTCTTCCCCTGGTGGGCATTATCGCCTATCTCTCTTTTGGCGAACTGCATCTGGGTAAACGCCGCGCCGAACGCGCGCGGGCCATGTGGCCCTCAACGGCCAAGTGGTTAAAGGACCTCAAAGCCTGCAAGCATATCTTTGCCGAGGAGAATAGTCCGGTCGCGGAATCCTTGTTCAAGCTCTGCGAACGTCGGCAGGGCATTGGCGGCGTCAAAGGCAATCAGCTCCAGCTGCTCACCGAATCCGATGACGTCATGCAGGCGCTCATCCGCGATATCCAGCTCGCTCGTCACAATATTGAGATGGTGTTCTATATCTGGCAGCCCGGCGGCATGGCCGATCAGGTCGCCGAATCATTGATGGCGGCGGCAAGGCGCGGCGTACACTGCCGGCTGATGCTCGACTCCGCCGGGAGCGTGGCGTTTTTCCGTAGTCCCTGGGCCGCCATGATGCGTAATGCCGGCATTGAAGTCGTCGAAGCCCTGAAGGTCAACCTGATGCGCGTTTTTCTGCGCCGTATGGACCTGCGTCAGCATCGTAAAATGGTCATGATCGATAACTATATTGCCTATACCGGCAGTATGAATCTGGTCGACCCGCGTTTCTTTAAGCAGGACTCCGGCGTTGGCCAGTGGATCGATCTGATGGCGCGAATGGAAGGTCCGGTAGCGACAGCGATGGGCATTGTCTACTCCTGCGACTGGGAGATTGAAACCGGCAAACGTATTTTACCGCCGCCGCCGGACGCGAATATTATGCCGTTCGAAGAGGCCAGCGGGCACACAATTCACACTATCGCCTCGGGTCCGGGTTTTCCGGAAGATTTGATCCATCAGGCTCTGCTAACTGCCGCCTACGCGGCCAAAGAGCATTTGATCATGACGACCCCCTACTTTGTGCCCAGCGACGACCTTTTGCATGCCATCTGTACCGCCGCCCAGCGCGGCGTCGATGTCAGCATCATCCTGCCGCGCAAAAACGATTCGCTGCTGGTGGGCTGGGCCAGTCGCGCCTTCTTTACCGAGCTGCTGGCTGCCGGGGTGAAGATTTATCAGTTTGAAGGCGGTCTGCTGCATACTAAGAGCGTGCTGGTTGACGGCGAACTTAGCCTTGTGGGCACCGTTAACCTCGATATGCGCAGCCTGTGGCTCAACTTCGAGATTACGCTGGTGATTGACGATGCCGGATTTGGCAGCGATCTGGCCGCGGTGCAGGACGATTACATCTCCCGCTCGCGCCTGCTGGACGCCAGGCTGTGGTTAAAACGTCCGCTGTGGCAGCGGATCGCCGAGCGACTGTTTTACTTCTTCAGTCCGTTGCTGTAAAACGTGCCAATCAGATGTTTAATGGGTAGCAATCATGGATATGGATTTAAACAATCGCCTGACCGAAGACGAAACGCTTGAACAGGCTTACGACATTTTCCTCGAACTGGCCGTCGACAACCTCGATCCGGCGGATGTCATTCTGTTCAACCTGCAGTTTGAAGAACGCGGCGGCGCCGAGCTCTTCGATCCGGCGCCTGACTGGGAAGAGCACGTCGATTTTGACCTCAACCCTGACTTCTTCGCTGAAGTGGTCATTGGTCTGGCCGATGAAGATGGCGGCGAAATTAACGATATTTTTGCGCGTGTGCTGCTGTGTCGTGAAAAAGACCACAAGCTCTGTCATATCCTGTGGCGCGAATAAGCTCTTTCTTAAGCAAATAGCTTATATATAAAAGAAGAAGCCTGCCTGAGTTAACCAGGGCAGGCTTTTTAGTTATTCAGGCAGTTCGCTGCCGCAGGCGTTGCAGTAGCGAGCGTCTTTTTCATGAACGTTATGCTGGCAATGCGGACACTGGCGCTGAGTCCGGCGACTCTGAAATGCGGTGGTCATATGGCTGGTAATTAAGCCGGTGGGGATCGCAATAATCGAGTAGCCAATTAAGATAAGAATGGAGGCCAAAATTCGTCCCAGCGGCGTATGCGGCGTAATATCGCCATACCCTACCGTGGTTATCGTCACTATCGCCCAGTAAACCGACGCGTTCAGCGTAGTAAAACCGTATCGCGGCCCCTCAACCAGATACATCAGGGAGCCAAAGATCACCATGACGATGGCAATAAAAGAATAGAACAGGATCAGCTGGTGGCGAGCGCTGACGATAGCGGCCCAGAAAATATTCAACGACGGCATAAAGCGCAGCAGCTTAAGGATACGCAACGCGCGGATAGCGCGCATGGCCCGCCAGGCAAACACGTACTCAATACTGATCTCGGGCCACAGCCACATAACGTAAAGCGGTAAAATGGTGGCCAGGTCAATAATGCCCCAGAAGCTGAAAATATACTTTAGCGGATTCGGCCAGCTGATAATGCGCAGAAAATACTCAAAGGTAAAAACCGCCGTCACGACAAGTTCGAGCCAGACGAAAATATGCCATTCGTCTAAGGTCAGATGATATTGCGTTCCGAGCCCGGACTCGATAAATATCACCAGCACGCTAAGCAGGGCAAATACGCCGCAAAGTCCCTCGAAATGCCGACCGGATCGTCGGTTTTGATCGAAGAGTAAATGATACAGCCGCAGACGAGCGGCATGAATATGAAAAGCCACGTTAACCTCGCTAAAAAAAGGGCTGACTAACGTCAGCCCCTGAGATTATAACGGGTCCACCTTCAGGCAGGAAACCGCATGGCGGAAACTGCCCTCCAGCACCGGTCGCGTCTTAGCGCACTCCGGCCCGGCAATCGGGCATCTGGTGCGGAATACGCATCCCGACGGCGGGTTAATCGGCGATGGCAATTCCCCCTCCAGAAGCTGGATCGTTTTATTCTTTTCCTTATCAGGGTCCGGAACCGGCACCGCCGACATCAGCGCTTTGGTATAGGGATGCAGCGGATTATGATACACCTCATCATAGGTGCCGAGCTCCACGGCATGGCCAAGATACATTACCAGCACGCGATCGGAGATATGCTTCACGACCGCCAGATCGTGGGCGATAAAAATCAGCGACAGTCCCATTTCCCGCTGCAGCTGCTGCAGCAGATTCACTACCTGCGCCTGAATCGACACGTCCAGCGCTGACACCGGCTCATCGCAGATAATGAGCTTCGGTTCAAGAATTAGCGCACGGGCAATACCGATACGCTGGCACTGGCCGCCGGAGAATTCATGCGGATAGCGGTTAATCAGGTTCGGCAGCAGCCCCACTTTCATCATCATCGCCTTAACGCGATCGCGAACTTCCTGACGCGGCATTTTGGGATGATAGGTGCGCAGCGGCTCGGCGATGATTTCCCCGATAGTCATGCGCGGATTTAGCGACGCCAGCGGATCCTGAAAGATCATCTGAATATCGCTGCGCACGTCGCGCCACTCGTCGGCCTTCATCCCCAGCAAATCTCTACCTAACCAGGCGACTTTACCATCGGTGGCCTTCACCAGACCGATGATGGCGCGCGCGAAGGTCGATTTTCCGCATCCGGACTCCCCGACCACGCCCAGCGTTTCCCCTTCATACAGACGCAGCGTTACGCCATCTACCGCTTTCAGCGTTTTCGACGGCTGCCAGAACCACTGTTTGCCGTCTTTAATATCAAAGTGTACTTTCAGATCGGCGATTTCGAGCAGGACTTTTCTTTGTTCCGTTACGGCGTTCATAGCAAATCCCCCACCGGTTGAAAGCAGGCGCGCAGGCGGCCCGGCGCAAACGCCTCCAGAGGCGGAGCGCTGTTGCAAATCTCCATCGCGTGCGGGCAACGCGGCTGGAATGGACAGCCTTTCGGCAGACGCAGCAGATTCGGCGGGTTGCCCGGAATCGTTAACAGGGCGTCGCCTTCTGCGTCCAGGCGCGGGACCGCATTGAGCAGGCCAATAGAATAAGGATGAGAGGGATGGTAGAAGACGTCGCGCGCCTGACCATATTCCATCGTGCGTCCGGCGTACATCACCAGCACCTTATCGCAGATCCCGGCGACGACGCCGAGATCGTGGGTAATCATAATGATCGCCGTATTGAACTCGCGCTTGAGCTCATTAAGCAATGTCATTATTTGCGCCTGCACGGTTACGTCCAGCGCCGTTGTCGGCTCATCGGCAATCAGCAGCTTAGGCCGGCACAGCAGCGCCATCGCAATCATGACGCGCTGGCGCATCCCGCCGGAAAACTCGTGCGGATACATTTTCATCCGTTTGCGCGCCTCGGGCATTTTGACCGCATCCAGCATTTTCACCGACTCTTCAAAGGCTTCGGCTTTGCTCAGCGCTTTATGCAGCATCAGGACTTCCATCAGCTGTTCGCCTACCCGCATATACGGATTAAGCGACGTCATCGGATCCTGAAAAATCATTGAGATCTGCTCGGCGCGCAGCTTATTCAGCTCGCGCTCCGGGAGGTTAAGGATCTGCTTCCCGTTAAAGGTCGCTGACCCCCCAATACGGCCGTTGGCGGCCAGCAGGCCCATCAGCGCAAAAGCGGTTTGCGACTTACCGGAACCGGACTCGCCTACGATGCCTAAGGTTTCCCCCGCCCGTAGATTAAAATTGAGATCGTTGACCGCAGTCACATCACCATCGGGAGTCGCAAAGGTGACGCGGAGATCTTTCACATCCAGAAGCAATCCGGATTGTTGTGCTGCCTGCGGCGCTTTCGCCGTTTCCATCGTACTCATGTCGGCGCTCCTTAGCGGTCTTTCGGGTCGAGGGCATCACGCAGGCCATCGCCGATAAAGTTAAAACAAAACAGCGTTACCACCAGAAAACCGGCAGGAAACAGCAGCAGCCACGGCGATACTTCCATTGAGTTCGCGCCATCGCTGAGCAGCGCGCCCCAGCTACTTAACGGCTCCTGGGTACCCAGGCCGAGGAAGCTTAAGAAGGATTCAAACAGAATCATGCTCGGGACCAGCAGGGAGGCGTACACCACGACCACGCCAAGCACGTTAGGCACGATATGGCGGATAACGATATTGCCGGTTGAAACGCCGCCAACCTGCGCGGCTTCAATAAACTCTTTTCGCTTCAGGCTTAGGGTCTGACCGCGAACGATACGCGCCATATCCAGCCAGGAGACCATCCCAATGGCAACAAAAATCAGCAGGATATTCTGGCCAAAGAAGGTCACCAGCAGGATGACGAAGAACATAAACGGAAAGGAGTTGAGGATTTCCAGCAGGCGCATCATCACTGAATCCACCTTGCCGCCCAGATAGCCGGAAAGCGACCCGTAAAGCGTCCCCAGAATCACCGCCACCAGCGCTGCAGCCACGCCGACCATCAGCGAGATACGTCCGCCGATCGCCACCCGCACCAGCAGGTCGCGACCCGAAGAGTCGGTCCCAAAGTAGTGTCCGGACTCCATATCCGGGGCGCTGGACATCATGCCCCAGTCGGTATCGTAATAGGAAAACTGCGATACCATCGGCGCGATGGTGACAAAGAGCGCAATGATCACCAGCACAATCAGGCTGGCAACCGCGGCACGGTTATGCATAAAGCGGCGGCGGGCATCCTGCCAGAGGCTGCGCCCCTCGACTTCCAGCTTTTCACTGAAGTTTTCCAGCGCCTCGTTGTTTTTCTTACTTAACATCATGGCGAACCCCAGCGTTAGTAACGGATCTTCGGATCGATAACGGCATACAGCACGTCAACAATCGCATTAAAAAGAATGGTCAATGCGCCAACCAGAATGGTCAGGCTGAGTACCAACGAGTAGTCGCGGTTCAGCGCGCCGTTGACGAACAGTTGACCAATTCCCGGCAGGCCATAAATGGTTTCAATGACCATCGAGCCGGTAATAATGCCGACAAACGCGGGTCCCATATAGGAGAGCACCGGCAGCAGCGCGGGCTTTAACGCGTGACGCAGAATAATGCGGCGCATCGGTAAGCCTTTTGCCCGGGCGGTGCGAATGAAGTTAGAGTGCAGCACTTCGATCATCGAGCCGCGGGTAATACGCGCGATACTGGCGATATAGGCCAGGGACAGAGCCACCATAGGCAAAATCATATATTGCAGCGCCCCGCCGTTCCATCCGCCGCCCGGCAGCCAGTGCAGCGTAATGGCAAATATCATGACCAGTAAGGGCGCGACCACGAAACTCGGTATCACAACCCCGGTCATTGCCACCCCCATTACGGCAAAGTCCCATTTCGTATTTTGCTTCAATGCCGCAATCACCCCGGCACTCACGCCAAGCACCACCGCGAGAAAAAACGCGGCGAAGCCTAATTTGGCGGACACCGGGAAGCTGGACGCCACCAGATCGTTGACCGAGTAATCTTTATATTTAAAGGAAGGACCGAAATCACCGTGCGCCAGCTGCTTCAGATAATTGAAGTACTGGGTCATGATGGGGTCATTTAAATGGTATTTTGCTTCAATATTCGCCATGACTTCTGGCGGCAGCGTGCGTTCACCGGTAAAGGGGCTTCCCGGCGCAAGACGCATCATGAAGAAAGAGATAGTAATAAGAATAAATAGCGTCGGAATCGCTTCCAGACAGCGACGTAAGATAAATTTTAACATTGCCCGTACCTTCTGGCGTGTGCCTTCAATAGTGCGATGAAATAAGACACCGTGAGGCAAGCGGTAACGCCTACCTCACGTATTGCCATTAGTGCTTCACAATGTACATATTTCTTGTATACGTATTATCCAGCGGATCTTTGCCGGTATAGCCACCGACCCACGGTTTAACCAAACGGGCGTTGACATAATAGAAGACCGGTACGATGACGGAGTCTTTATCCAGCTGCTGCTCAGATTGCGCGTAAAGGTCCGCGCGTTTCGCGTCATCGCTGGTTTTCAGCGTTTCAGCGATAATCTTGTCGAAAGCCGGGCTCTTATAATGCGAGGTATTGTTTGAGCTGTCGCTCAGCATCGTATTAAGGAAGGAGGTCGGTTCGTTGTAGTCCGCACACCAGCCGGCGCGCGCAACATCAAAGGTGCCCTGATGGCGATTATCGAGGAAGGTTTTCCATTCCTGATTTTCCAGCTTCACGTTTACGCCGAGGTTTTTCTTCCAGATAGACGCCACCGCGATAGCCAGTTTTTTGTGCAGATCGGACGTGTTATAGAGCAGATTGAAAGTAAGCGGCTTATCAGCGCTATAGCCAGCTTCGGTCAGCAATTTTTTCGCTTCTTCATTACGTTTTTCCTGCGACCACTTGAACCATTCAGGCTCAATCAGCTTCATGCCATCGGTGTACGGCGGCGTATAGCTGTAGGCTGGCAGGTCGCCCTGATTCTTCACTTTATTGACAATAATGTCGCGATCCAGCGCCATCTTCAGCGCAGTACGCACGCGAACGTCGGTAAACGGCGCTTTCTGGTTATTGATTTCGTAATAATAAGTGCACAGATACGGATCGACGTGAACTTCTTTCGGGATCTCTTTTTTCAGTTTCTGGAACAGTTCGATCGGCATGTTGTTATAGGTCATATCGATTTCGCCGCTGCGGTAGCGGTTGACGTCGGTGACTTCAGAAGAAATCGGCAGGAAGGTGACCTGATTAATCACGGTTTTGGCGTTATCCCAGTAGTTGGTATTACGCTCCAGAACAATGCGTTCGTTAACAACCCAATCTTTTAATTTATACGCACCATTGCTGACGATATTGGCCGGCTGGGTCCATTTGTCACCAAATTTCTCAATAGCGGATTTAGGTACGGGTGAAACGGATGGGTGAACGAGCAGTTTGTAGAAATACGGCACCGGCTCGCTGAGGGTCACTTCAAAGGTATGATCGTCCAGCGCTTTTACGCCCAGATCGGTCGCGGGTTTTTTCCCGGCGATAATGTCATCAACGTTGGCTAAATGGCCATACTGCAGATAGCTTGCATAAGGAGACGCGGTTTTCGGATCCGCCAGACGCTGCCAGCTATAAACGAAATCTTGTGCCGTGACCGGCGTGCCGTCGGACCACTTTGCATCTTTACGCAGATGGAAGGTCCAGACTTTAAAATCTTTGTTGTCCCATTTTTCCGCAACGCCCGCGACCGGATGGCCGTCCAGGTCGCTCACCAGCAGCCCTTCAAACAAATCGCGGTTAATATTGGACTCCGGCACGCCTTCAATTTTGTGCGGATCGAGAGACTGCACTTCGGAGCCATTGTTACGTACCAGCGTTTGTTTGTCCGCCAGCTGTACCCCTGCCGGTACATCTGCCGCAACGGCGGCGTTGATGGTCATTAACGCAGAGAGGACTCCTGCGGCAACCAGGCTTTTTTTCGTGATGATGGTCATGTGTTTGTTACTCCAATCATTATAATTACTGGCTATTTAACCAGCCTGTTTTCTCTTTTCTGGATTCTGAACAGTGCAGGAGTTTATGCTGCTGTCAGAGAGTACTGCTTGCTATCACCGACTTATTTATTACGACCGCTCAAACGGCAGTCTTGACGTCGATTCTTGCCCCCCTGTCCGGGGGCGATGTAGTCCCGATGGGCTATATAATAAAAATTCTCATTTGCGTACATATTCCGCTAAAGATCACGCCGGAAAGTACCAAAACGCTTTATTGTCCGCCAATGCAATTTGCAAATATGTTACCGGATTCTCTTTTGTGGCCTTCTGGCGGCGAAGATTTATCACCCCTCGCGCATGCCAGAAATGATTAATATTCTATTTATCAATCAATTAGTATAAATGTCTCGCACTATGTGCCCTGCATCGCCGAATAGATGCTTTTTTGTACGAAAAATTAACAATCGCTTATTATTTAGCACATTCATCTGCTTCATGAGTGAAATTACTAATATCATTTCGATTATCAGACGGCAAGCACCAGAGAATGGTGTGAGGAAAATAACAGTGATTAATGTGGGTAAAAGGCCGCACTCGTGGCAAATGAAATGGATAACTTATTGATAATAAATAACAATATCAAAACATTAGAAAATAGTATTGCAGGTCGATAAATCACTTTTTTTGATATGTTTTGCTGATAATGCGCAAACGCGGAACACGTTGTTCCGCGCGGCAACACAGGTTAATTCACAAGGCCAGGAAAGAGCGCCTTTATTCCGGTAACGATGAACTCGATGCCGAGAGCCATCAGCAACAGCCCCATAATACGGGTAATCACGTTAATGCCGGTTTGTCCAAGCAGGCGAACCAGCCAGGGGGCCATACGGAAAATGCCCCAGCAGCACAGCGCGAAAAGCGCAATCGCAACTGAAAATCCCACAAAATGGGCGATGCTATGGTAACGCGTGCCCCAGACAATGGTTGAACTGATGGCCCCGGGTCCCGCCATCAGGGGCAGCGCCAGCGGCACGACGCCGATACTTTCACGAATGGCCGTTTCTGATTTTTCTTGCTTGTTCTGTTTATCCTCGCCGAGCTTGCCGCTGATCATCGACATGGCGATGGTGACCACCAGAATCCCACCCGCAATACGGAAGGAGTCAATGGAAATACCGAAGATCTGGAGGATCGCATCGCCTAAAAACAGCGACGTGAGCAAGATGATGGCGACCGACAGGTTGGCTGTCAGATTGGTTTTATTACGCACCGCCGCCGTCTGGTAGCTGGTCATACTGATAAAAACCGGGATAATGCCAACCGGGTTTACCAGCGCAAATAGCCCAATGAAAAATTTAAAGTAGGCTGAAAAATCAAACAATGATTGAATCACAGGGTGCTCCGCAGCATCATTAAAAATGGCTGTTGACAGTTACCAGCATAAAATATCCGCGAGAAGATACGCTGTTTGAAAGCATAATTCATCCCTGTTGACGCATAAGTGCATAATTTAAGCTCGGATGTTAGTTATTTGTTTCTGCAATGCTATTTAAGTCTTTAATTAGCATACCGTATCATTACACTTGATCAAACAGGTCAAAAAATGAACTGCTGAAAGGTATCAGCTTGGCTGATTATTGATTTAGATCACATAAATTGTACTCAGAAGTGAGTAACCTTGTTTACACACAGAAGAGGAGGCAAAGCAGCGGTACCTGAAAGAAAAAACAAAAGCTTTTTTAGTCAATCGGTGAAGTCAGAAGCACAAAATTCTTTACGTTAACATTTAAATGCAAGCCGTTAACACACTGTCTATACTGTCGAATCGAGCTACTGATTCACTAAAAAAGTTTAACATTATCAGGAGAGCATTATGGCTGTTACTAATGTCGCTGAACTTAACGCACTCGTCGAGCGCGTAAAAAAAGCCCAGCGTGAATATGCCAGTTTCACTCAAGAACAAGTAGACAAAATCTTCCGCGCCGCCGCTCTGGCCGCTGCAGATGCTCGAATCCCTCTCGCCAAGATGGCCGTTGCCGAATCCGGCATGGGCATCGTCGAAGATAAAGTGATCAAAAACCACTTTGCTTCCGAATACATTTATAACGCCTATAAAGATGAAAAGACCTGCGGTGTCCTGTCTGAAGATGACACCTTCGGTACCATCACCATCGCTGAGCCGATTGGTATTATCTGCGGTATCGTCCCGACCACTAACCCAACTTCAACCGCTATCTTTAAATCTCTGATTAGCCTGAAGACCCGTAACGCCATCATCTTCTCTCCGCATCCGCGTGCTAAAGATGCGACCAACAAAGCGGCTGATATCGTACTGCAGGCAGCTATCGCAGCCGGTGCGCCGAAAGATCTGATTGGTTGGATTGACCAGCCTTCCGTTGAACTGTCAAATGCGCTGATGCACCATCCGGATATCAACCTGATCCTTGCGACCGGCGGTCCGGGCATGGTTAAAGCGGCGTACAGCTCCGGTAAACCTGCCATCGGCGTAGGCGCAGGTAACACGCCTGTTGTTATCGATGAAACGGCTGATATCAAGCGTGCCGTTGCTTCCGTCCTGATGTCTAAAACCTTCGATAACGGCGTTATCTGTGCTTCTGAGCAATCCGTTGTGGTTGTGGATTCCGTATACGATGCCGTTCGCGAACGTTTCTCCAGCCACGGCGGCTATCTGCTGCAGGGCCAGGAGCTGAAGGCTGTTCAGAATATCATCCTGAAAAACGGCGCCCTGAACGCCGCGATCGTAGGTCAACCGGCGTATAAAATCGCTGAACTGGCTGGCTTCACCGTCCCTGTTTCCACCAAAATTCTGATTGGTGAAGTCACCGACGTTGATGAAAGCGAACCATTTGCCCACGAAAAACTGTCTCCGACGCTGGCAATGTACCGTGCGAAGAACTTCGAAGACGCGGTTGATAAAGCTGAAAAACTGGTGGCAATGGGCGGTATCGGTCATACCTCTTGCCTGTATACCGACCAGGACAACCAGCCAGAACGCGTTGCTTACTTCGGTCAGCTGATGAAAACCGCACGTATCCTGATCAACACCCCTGCTTCTCAGGGTGGTATCGGTGACCTGTATAACTTCAAACTCGCACCTTCCCTGACTCTGGGTTGTGGTTCATGGGGTGGTAACTCCATCTCTGAAAACGTTGGTCCTAAGCACCTGATCAACAAGAAAACCGTTGCTAAGCGAGCTGAAAACATGTTGTGGCACAAACTTCCGAAATCTATCTACTTCCGTCGTGGCTCACTGCCAATCGCGCTGGATGAAGTGATTACTGATGGTCACAAACGCGCGCTGATCGTGACCGACCGCTTCCTGTTCAACAACGGCTATGCTGACCAGATCACCTCTGTGCTGAAAGCGGCTGGCGTTGAAACTGAAGTTTTCTTTGAAGTAGAAGCTGACCCGACGCTGACCATCGTCCGTAAAGGCGCTGAGCTGGCGAACTCCTTCAAACCAGACGTGATTATCGCGCTGGGCGGCGGTTCCCCGATGGATGCGGCGAAAATCATGTGGGTTATGTACGAGCACCCGGAAACCCACTTCGAAGAACTGGCGCTGCGCTTTATGGATATCCGTAAACGTATCTACAAGTTCCCGAAAATGGGCGTGAAAGCCAAGATGGTCGCCATCACCACGACTTCCGGTACCGGTTCTGAAGTTACGCCGTTCGCCGTTGTTACTGATGACGCAACCGGTCAGAAATACCCGCTGGCAGACTATGCCCTGACTCCGGATATGGCGATTGTTGATGCCAACCTGGTCATGGAAATGCCGAAGTCACTGTGTGCTTTCGGTGGTCTGGATGCGGTGACTCATGCCCTGGAAGCTTACGTTTCCGTACTGGCTTCCGAGTTCTCTGACGGCCAGGCGCTGCAGGCTCTGAAACTGCTGAAAGAAAACCTGCCAGCGTCCTACCACGAAGGTTCTAAGAACCCGGTAGCGCGTGAGCGTGTGCACAGTGCTGCGACCATCGCCGGTATCGCGTTTGCGAACGCCTTCCTCGGGGTATGTCACTCAATGGCGCACAAGCTGGGCTCTCAGTTCCACATTCCTCACGGTCTGGCGAACGCCCTGCTGATCAGCAACGTTATTCGCTATAACGCGAACGACAACCCGACTAAACAGACAGCATTCAGCCAGTACGACCGCCCGCAGGCACGTCGTCGCTACGCTGAAATCGCGGACCATCTGGGTCTGACTGCACCGGGTGACCGCACCGCAGCGAAAATCGAAAAACTGCTTGGCTGGTTGGACGAAATCAAAGCTGAGCTGGGTATTCCTAAGTCTATCCGCGAAGCTGGCGTGCAGGAAGCCGACTTCCTGGCCCATGTTGACAAGCTGTCTGAAGACGCATTTGACGACCAGTGCACCGGCGCTAACCCGCGCTACCCGCTGATCGCCGAGCTGAAGCAGATTCTGCTGGATACCTTCTACGGACGTAATTACGTTGAAGGCGGCGTGGAAGAGAAAAAAGAAGCCGCGCCGGCTAAAGCTGAGAAGAAAGCGAAAAAATCCGCTTAATTCCACAGCCGTAAAGTCAGTAACGCTGAGCCCCATCTTTTGATGGGGCTTTTTTGTCTCTGTCGTTCAGCAGCCGACAAAACGCCTCAGACAGCCGAAACGTATAATCATGTGCCAAAGGCTTAGTAAATGAAAAAAGGCGCTGTAAAAGCGCCTGAGAGGATTTTGCGGGTAGGTATTAGCCTCTGCGCTGTTTGTTCTGCACCGCGGTCAGTGAGCCTTCGCTCAGCGCCTCTTTATAATGTTTACGGCATACGGATACATAGCGCTCATTACCGCCAATCACCACCTGTTCCCCCTCATTGTAGGGCCGGCCTTCCTGATCGAGGCGCAAAACCATACTCGCCTTACGGCCGCAGAAACAGATAGTTTTTAATTCAACCAGCTTATCGGACCAGGCGAGCAAATATTGACTGCCCGTAAAAAGTTCGCCGCGAAAATCTGTCCGCAATCCATAGCACAATACGGGAATATCGAGCTGGTCCACCACCTCGGACAGCTCGCGCACCTGCTCCCGGGTTAAGAACTGGCTCTCATCAACTAATACGCAGTGGATGGGTTGACGCTTATGTTCGTCTGCAATGTCGGCAAATAACGCAGTTTGGGTATTATACAACCGCGCCGGCGATGAGAGACCGATCCTTGAACTCACTTTCCCTGAACCAAAGCGGTCATCAATCTCTGCCGTATAAACCACCGTGCGCATCCCTCGCTCCTGGTAATTGTATGATGACTGCAACAGAGCGGTGGACTTGCCTGCATTCATTGCTGAATAGTAGAAATAAAGTTGTGCCATCGGCCGCGTAACCCCAATCAATGTGTTTTTTAGCAGTAAAATTGTATCATATATTCACACGCTATCAGCCCTCGCCGTGCGGGTATTGCCGGGAACGTTCACTCGGCGGAGACCTGAAAGATTAAGCCTGTTAATTGAATGGTAATGCCTGCTATTCGTACGACCCAGGCGGCCACGCAGACGTCACTATTGCCCTTTTGTGCTTATCAGCCATTTTCGGATAGCTATAACCGCGCTGGACAAGTGTTTTATATTAAACATCATCGTCGCTGCTGCGCTAATACCCACAATGATATTTATCCATGCAAAGTATAATTTTTCCCACTGCGCATCGGAAAAAGCATACTATCTCAGGGTTTTAGCTTATCCTCTCCATCATCCTATAAGCGAAAAAGATGTGAACCCGCACATAAAATTTAAGTTAAATGAATTAATTCCCGAGACAAATAACAAGTTATTTTGACTTCCTTACATTCTCCCCTATTGCACATCTGAATTTATCGCTCTATTATTAGTCCAACAAACCACCCCACAATATAAGTTTGAGATTACTACAATGAGCGAAGCACTTAAAATTTTGAACAACATCCGTACTCTTCGTGCGCAGGCAAGAGAATGCACCCTTGAAACGCTCGAAGAAATGCTGGAAAAATTAGAAGTTGTCGTTAACGAACGTCGTGAAGAAGAAAGCGCTGCGGCTGCGGAAATTGAAGAACGCACTCGTAAACTGCAGCAATACCGTGAAATGCTGATCGCTGACGGTATTGATCCTAATGAACTGCTGAGCACCATGGCGGCAGTTAAAGCGGGAACTAAAACCAAGCGCGCTGCACGTCCGGCTAAATACAGCTACGTTGACGAAAATGGCGAAACTAAAACCTGGACTGGTCAGGGTCGTACTCCGGCAGTGATCAAGAAAGCGATGGATGAGCAAGGTAAATCTCTGGACGATTTCCTGCTGTAATAAGCTATCGTGTCCGTTTAAAAATCCCGCTGCGGCGGGATTTTTTTTATCCGTTATTCGGGACCGGTTCCGGGCGGGCATAAAAAAACCGGGAAACGAATCTCGCTCCCGGTTTCGCATTCTGCCGCGAACGATTACTTCGCTACGGCTTTATCCAGCCAGGCTTTAAATTCAGCGCCCAGCGACTTGTGGCGTACGCCATATTCAACAAAAGCCTGCATATAACCCAGCTTATTACCGCAGTCGTGGCTCTTGCCTTTCATATGATAGGCTTCTACCGTTTCTTTTTCGATCAGCATATCGATGGCGTCGGTCAGCTGAATCTCATCGCCGGCTCCCGGAGGGGTTTTCGCCAGCAGTGGCCAAATATCCGCGCTCAGCACGTAACGACCGACAACCGCCAGATTAGAAGGCGCTACGTCCGCTTTCGGTTTCTCGACGACACCAACCATCGGTACGCTCTCACCCGGCTGCAGGGCCAGGCCCTTGCAATCGACAACGCCGTATGCGGTAACGTCAGCAACCGGTTCAACCATGATCTGGCTTGCGCCGGTCTCATCGAAACGAGCGATCATTTCGGCCAGGTTGTCGCGAGACAGATCGGATTCATATTCATCAAGGATAACGTCCGGTAAAATAACCGCAACCGGCTCATCACCCACTACCGGGTGCGCGCAAAGCACAGCGTGGCCCAGACCTTTAGCCAGCCCCTGACGGACTTGCATAATAGTCACGTGCGGCGGACAAATAGATTGGACTTCTTCCAGCAGCTGGCGTTTTACGCGTTTTTCCAGCATCGCTTCCAGTTCAAAACTGGTATCGAAATGGTTTTCAATCGAGTTTTTCGAAGAGTGCGTAACCAGAACAATTTCAGTAATCCCGGCGGCAATACATTCGTTAACAACATATTGAATTAATGGCTTATCTACCAGCGGCAGCATTTCTTTCGGAATAGCCTTAGTAGCGGGCAACATCCTGGTGCCTAATCCCGCAACCGGGATGACAGCTTTTCTTACTTTTGAATTAAGCGCAGCCATTGAAATCTCCTGGACTGTTCGTTTTTTAAACTTCTCGTTAATAATATGGTATCGAGTATATCAGCCTGCTCAGTCAAAGCTGTTCCGAAAAGGATTAGATATCTTCGAATTAGGAATTTTACGCATTAAACCCGGCGATAGTACCACCACAAAAGATCGCGTGGTAATCCCACAAGCCTAAAAATAAGCACAATTGTTCACTCCGTGGTCAACATCAGGCGTAAACGTCCGCCAGCCCCCCAAATTTGACACTGCCATGATGCGCAGCGTTGACTAATTTGGTTGAGGTATGCATTACCTAAAGTACCTAACGGAACGCCATTACTAATCTGAATTTGATGTTCTCCCGTATTCAAGGTGCCATTCAAACCCGCGGAGACTAAAATTAAATTTTTCAAACCGCTGTGGTAATACCCTACCAATAATGGGAATTGCCCGGGTAAGTTTGCCTGCCGCAGCAATTGGTTAACCTGTTTTAGCAGGCTGCCCATCTCCGGCAAACGCTGCCCCTGATGAGCGAGCTGCTCCTGCAGTAACCCATTAAACAGCGCGCGCAGCAATAGGGCCGCCAGAACGCCATTATCACCTGCTCGTGTGACATCCAGACAATAAAACGCCAGATCGTTTTCTGATAGCGGCGCAATATCGAGCACGAGTCCTGGCTTATCGACAGAGACAAGCTGGCGATAGTGAATACGGCAACGCGACATCTCCTGCTGCACCGGCGGCTGGAGCTCCTGAAGCAGCCTCGACGCCGCGCTAGGATCGCTTACCAGCGCATCCCAGTCCTCAAACAGGCGCTCTTCTTCTTCGACACGCGAATTAAACATATTGGGATAGAGGCAGGCATACACGGTTTCTCGCAGGCGATCGAAATCCTTAACCGGTTTGAGCAGGATATCCTGAACGCCCAGGCGCAACGCTTTGGCGATGTCCGCCATGTTTTCCGTCGCTGAAATCATCAGAATCGGCAACTGCTCGCCCTGGTTACGTACATGTTCTACCAGCTGCAGGCCGTTCATTCGCGGCATGGAGATATCGCAAATCATCAAATCAGGTTTTGACTCCGCCATTTTTTGCAGTGCATCTATACCATCTTCCGCCTGTACGATGGTCGCACCAAGTGAAGCTAACCAGGTGTGCATAAGAGAGCGGAAAACGGGTTCGTCTTCAACTATCAGAATCTGTTTTCCCGCCAATGGCTGCGTCATGATCTCTCCCCTGACTGACGATAATTTAATAGTGGCATGATATTCACGCTACCGCCTGTCAGAATTTACTTAAGTATGCATCAAATGCGCTCCACGGGGGTACGCACTAAAGGTAATAGTTCATCCATTTTCTTTTCCACTGCCAGATGTCCGGCGGCGATAGCTTCGCCGGCCCGGTGGAAATCAAGCGTGGAGATTTGCGGGCAAAAGGGCTGAATCAGGATATCAGGCGGGTCGCCCGCCATACGATTTCGCTTGAGGCGATTCTCCAGAACCTGAATTGACGTCGACATGATTTCCATCGCCGTTGGCGCCCTCGTCGCCCGACGTGACGTCATACGCGCCAGGCGCGTGCGCAGCCGTGAATGCCACGAAAAATCTTCCTCGCTCTCCGGACGAGGCACCTCCATTGACAGCAAATCCTGCTGCATCAGATGCGCATCGTGCTGCAAATCAACGGCAATGACGATATCTGCGCCCATGGCGCGAGCCAGAGACACCGGCACGGGGTTAACCACCGCGCCATCCACCAGCCAGTAGCCATTATGCATCACCGGCGCCATCAAACCCGGCATACTGCAGGACGCACGGATCGCCAGATGCAGATCCCCTTCCGTAAACCACAGTTCACGACCGGTGCTTAAATTCGTTGTGACCGCCGCGAAAGGACGTTCGCAGCGCTCGATCTCGCTGACGGGCATGAGTTTGCGGTATTGACTAAACACGCGCTCGCCCCGCAGCAGGCCACCCCGTTGCCAGGAGAGATCCATTAACTTCAGTACGTCCCAGTTACTAAAGGAGCATACCCATTTCTCCAGGGCCGGAAGCCGATTGCAGGCGTACGCCGCTCCGACCAGCGAGCCAATGGAGCACCCTGCGATAACATCGACGTCGATACCCGTCCGCCGTAAGGCATTAATCACGCCGATATGCGACCACCCGCGAGCGGCACCAGCCCCTAACGCCAGGCCAATTTTAAGCTTTCTCATGAGTACCGAAACATATCCTTCCACTCCGGGCATGGCATCATCGCCATACCTCAGTTAACATAATGCGCTTTGGCGGCGTAGCGCCGTCTTTCTTTTTCCTGTGGAGGCCGTTTTGTCGCCATTATGCCCCTGTGGCAGCGCTCTGGAGTATAGCTCATGTTGTCAGCCTTATCTGGCTGGCGCGCAGCTGGCGCCAGATCCGTCACAGCTGATGCGCTCCCGCTATAGCGCGTTTGTTATGAAAGACGCCGACTATCTGATTAAAACCTGGCACCCCTCCTGTCAAGCGCAGCAGTTTCGCGCAGACCTGGAAAACGGTTTTACCCGCACACAGTGGCAGGGTCTCACCGTCTTTGCCGCCGAGACGGGCAAGAACCCGGATGAAGGCTTTGTCAGCTTTATCGCTCGTTACGCTGACGATAACCGCTCCGGAGCCATTATTGAACGATCCCGATTCTTAAAAGAAAACGGACAGTGGTATTATATTGACGGCACGCGACCGCTAATCGGTCGTAACGATCCCTGCCCTTGCGGTTCAGGTAAAAAATTTAAAAAATGCTGCGGTCAGTAAGCCAGCAGCAGAAATAGCAAACACTACAGGATTTTCCCCGCGATGCATTCACAACAACGTAAAGTACTGCGCACTATTTGCCCTGATCAGAAAGGCCTCATCGCGCGTATCACTAATATCTGCTACAAGCACGAACTGAATATCGTGCAGAACAATGAGTTTGTTGACCACCGAACCGGCCGCTTCTTTATGCGCACCGAGCTCGAGGGTATTTTCAATGATTCAATCCTGCTGGCGGACCTCGACAGCGCGCTGCCGGAAGGTTCAATTCGTGAACTCAATCCAGCAGGGCGCCGCAGGGTCGTCATTCTGGTCACCAAAGAGGCGCACTGCCTCGGCGATCTGCTGATGAAAGCTAACTACGGCGGCCTGGACGTAGAAATCGCCGCCGTCATCGGCAATCACGAAACGCTGCGCTCGCTGGTTGAACGGTTTGATATCCCCTTCCAGCTGGTGAGCCATGAGGGTTTAACTCGCGAAGAGCATGATAAACAGATGGGCGACGCGATCGCCGCCCTTGAGCCGGATTACGTTGTGCTGGCGAAATACATGCGGGTGTTGACCCCAGAGTTTGTCTCTCGTTTCCCGAATAAAATTATTAATATTCATCACTCATTCCTGCCGGCTTTTATCGGCGCGCGTCCGTATCACCAGGCCTATGACCGCGGGGTGAAGATTATTGGCGCCACCGCACACTACGTGAACGATAATCTGGATGAAGGCCCAATCATTATGCAGGACGTCATTCACGTCGATCATACCTACACCGCGGAAGATATGATGCGCGCTGGCCGCGACGTCGAAAAAAACGTTCTGAGCCGCGCGCTGTATCAGGTTCTTGCTCAGCGGGTATTTGTTTACGGTAACCGGACGATTATTCTTTAATCTCAGGGAAATGAATTGATTAGCTTTGCACCTTTACGGATAAAAAGCAGGCAAACAGCTTCATTTCCCTAAAGGAATGCTTTACAGGGGCGTCTCATTTGATATGATGCGCCCCGCTTCCAGCAGGAAGCAGGCCAGTAAATAGCATTACCCCGTGGTGGGGTTCCCGAGCGGCCAAAGGGAGCAGACTGTAAATCTGCCGTCATCGACTTCGAAGGTTCGAATCCTTCCCCCACCACCATCACTTCCATGTCGTATTGAATTCACACTTCGCTCAGTGCCCCATATCCATCCCATGCGGGAAGGATGAGAAGCTTCGACTAAGGTTCGATTCGAGCGGAGCGAGAAAGCGTTGCCGCAGGCAACGACCCGAAGGGCGAGGCGCAACGCGCCGAGTAATCCTTCCCCCACCACCATCACTTCCTTGCAGTACCTCAGCAAAATCAAATTATCAAAACCGTCTTAGTTAGCTCTTTTATTTCTCCAGAACTGATTCTGTATTTCTGCCATATGTGCCCCGCCGGGAGCAGACCGCACAAATGAAAAACCCTGCCGCAGCAGGGTTTAGCTTTACTCGAAATAGAATTAGCGACGGGCGCGAACAATCTGGTATTTGCGCGTCAGGTACTCCACCGGCGCGCTCCAGATATGCACCAGACGGGAGAACGGGAACAGCACAAACAGCGTCATGCCCAGCACCAGGTGCACGCGGAAAATAAACGCCACGCCGTCCAGGTGCGAAGATGCTCCGCCGTGGAAGGTCACCACCGACTGCGCCCAGCCGACCAGCTTCATCATTTCGCTACCGTCCATATGCTGAGCGGAGAACGGAATAGTCAGCAGGCCCAGGGCGCACTGCACCATCAGCAGGGAGAGGATCAGAATATCCGCTCCGGTGGTGGTGGCGCGCACGCGCGGGCTCAGCAGACGACGTTTCAGCAGCAGCAGACCGCCCACCAGCGTCATCACGCCGCAGGCGCCGCCCGCAATCATCGCCATCTTCTGCTTCACGTCGACCGGCAGGAAGGATTCGTACATCCAGTGCGGCGTCAGCATACCGAGAAAGTGACCGGCAAAGATCCCCAGAATCCCGATATGAAACAGGTTCGAAGCCAGATTCATCCCTTTACGGTCCAGCATCTGGCTGGAGGCCGCACGCCAGGTATACTGCCCGTAGTCATAACGCAGCCAGCTTCCCACCAGGAACACCGTACCGGCGATATACGGATAGATGTCAAAGAAGAACATATTCAGGAAGTGCATTATTGCTGTCCTCCGTTAGAGATATTCAAATATTGCGGGGCAACGGCTCCGGCAAAACGACGCTGGTGAGCGGAGATCTCCGACTCGCCGCAGCCCTGATCGGCAAAGAATTTCACCTGTTCTTCTTCCCAGACGGCGTCCAGCGCCTGCGGCGTATCGTCGCGGGCTTCATCGGCGATTTTTTCCGCCACTTTCTGGCTATCGACCTGCGCGTTAGCCAGCTTGAGCAGCAGCTCAAACAGCGCCGCGTAGCCGCTCTCGCGCTGCTGCAGGCGAGCGCTGAGCAGGCCGAGAATCGGCGCGACGTCCTGCAATCCGCCGAGCGCTTCCGCTTCCGGCAGCTGCGCCAGATACTCCAGGTACAGCGGGAGATGATCCGGCAATTCGCGGCTATCCAGCTGCAGACCGTGGCGCTCATACTGCGCCATCAGGTCAACCATCGCCTGGCCGCGATCGCGGGATTCGCCGTGCACGTGCTCAAACAGCAGCAGCGAGGTCGCGCGGCCGCGATCGAACAGTTCGCTGTAGCGAGACTGCGCGTCCAGCACATCCTGAGCGGTCAGGTCACGCAGGAAAACGCTCAGCTTATGGGCATCCTCCGGCGCGAGCTTTTCCGAAGCGGCGATAGCGTCAAACAGCTCCTGCTGATGCTGCCATAAGGCAGCATCAGGGTACTCGAGAAGGCGCGACACAATGACGAGTTCAATCATGGGTGCGGCTCCGTTTTGCTGGTGACGTCGATAGCATCGATACGGCGGCTGTTAAACAGATTGAACTGGCTGTCAGAACCGTGGCAGCCGTCGCCGAAGGTAAAGCCGCAACCGTTTTTCTCCGGGAAGGCGTCGCGGGCCTGCTCGCGGTGGCTGCTCGGCACCACGAAACGGTCTTCGTAGTTAGCGATAGCCAGATAGCGATACATCTCCTGCGCCTGGGCTTCAGTGAGGCCTACCTCTTCCAGCGCCCGGGTATCCAGTACGCCGTCGACGGTTTCCGCGCGTTTGAAGTGGCGCATCGCCAGCATGCGTTTCAGCGCCAGCAGCACCGGCTGGGTATCGCCCGCGGTCAGCAGGTTGGCCAGATACTGAACCGGGATACGCAGGCTTTCCACGTCCGGCAGAATACCGTTGCTGCCCAGTTCCCCCGCGTCGGCGGCCGACTGAATCGGCGACAGAGGCGGCACATACCAGACCATCGGCAGGGTGCGATATTCCGGATGCAGCGGCAGCGCCAGCTTCCAGTCCATCGCCATTTTGTACACCGGCGACTGCTGGGCTGCGTCGATAACGCCCTGCGGCACGCCGTCTTTCAGCGCTTGCTCAATCACTTTCGGGTCGTTCGGGTTGAGGAACACGTCCAGCTGACGCTGATACAGGTCTTTCTCATTCTCCGTGCTGGCGGCATTTTCAATGGCGTCCGCGTCATACAGCAGCACGCCGAGGTAGCGAATACGCCCCACGCAGGTTTCCGAGCAAACGGTCGGCATCCCGGATTCGATACGCGGGTAGCAGAAGATGCACTTCTCCGATTTCCCGCTCTTCCAGTTGAAGTAGATTTTCTTGTACGGACAGCCGGTGATGCACATACGCCAGCCGCGGCACTTGTCCTGGTCGATCAGTACGATGCCGTCTTCTTCACGTTTGTAGATGGCGCCGCTCGGGCAGGTCGC
Organism: Klebsiella sp. CN_Kp106; assembly: GCF_040064575.1. NCBI lineage: Bacteria > Pseudomonadati > Pseudomonadota > Gammaproteobacteria > Enterobacterales > Enterobacteriaceae > Klebsiella > Klebsiella sp. CN_Kp106. Next base: position 90,755 of record NZ_JBEAIG010000050.1, read on the forward strand.
CACGCACGCCGGGTTCAGGCAGTGCTCGCACAGACGCGGTAGATACATCATGAAGGTGTTTTCGAACTGGCCGTACATCGCCTTCTGCATGTTCTCAAAGTTCTGGTCTTTGGCGCGTTTCTCGAACTCGCCACCCAGAATTTCTTCCCAGTTTGGACCGCTGGTGATTTTATCCATCCGCTGGCCGGTGATCAGCGAGCGCGGGCGGGCGATCGGCTGGTGTTTGCTTTCCGGCGCGTTGTGCAGGTTCTGGTAGTCGTAGTCAAACGGCTCGTAGTAGTCGTCGATGCCCGGCAGATGCGGGTTAGCAAAGATTTTACCGAGCAGCATCGCGCGGTTGCCCATGCGCGGCTGTAGCTTGCCGTTGATCTTACGGATCCAGCCGCCCTTCCACTTCTCCTGATTCTCCCAGTCGTTCGGGAAACCGACGCCCGGTTTACTTTCAACGTTGTTGAACCACGCGTACTCCATACCCTCGCGGCTGGTCCAGACGTTTTTACAGGTGACCGAGCAGGTATGACAGCCGATGCACTTATCGAGATTCAGCACCATGCCGACTTGTGAACGAATTTTCATTTTACGCTCTCCTGTACCTGGTCGTTACCTTCGCCATCTAACCAGTTAATATTCTTCATCTTACGTACCACCACGAACTCATCGCGGTTAGACCCTACCGTGCCGTAGTAGTTAAAGCCGTAGGCCAGCTGGGCATAGCCGCCGATCATATGGGTCGGCTTCGGCGTAATACGGGTCACGGAGTTGTGGATCCCGCCGCGCTGCTCGGTGATCTCGGAACCCGGCAGGTTTACGATACGCTCCTGGGCGTGGTACATCATGGTCATCCCGGCCGGCACGCGCTGGCTGACCACCGCGCGGGCGGTCAGCGCGCCGTTGCTGTTGAACACCTCGATCCAGTCGTTATCCTCAATCCCCAGATCTTTGGCGTCCGCTTCGCTCATCCACACAATCGGCCCGCCGCGCGACAGCGTCAGCATCAGCAGGTTGTCGCTGTAGGTGGAGTGAATACCCCACTTCTGGTGCGGCGTCAGGAAGTTCAACGCCTTCTCCGGGTTGCCGTTGGATTTCGCCCCCATCACCGTTTTCACCGAACGGGTATCAATTGGCGGACGATAGACCAGCAGGCTTTCGCCGAAATCACGCATCCACTGGTGATCCTGATACAGCTGCTGGCGGCCGGAAAGCGTACGCCACGGGATCAGTTCGTGAACGTTGGTGTAGCCGGCGTTATAGGAAACGTGCTCATCTTCGAGTCCGGACCAGGTCGGGCTGGAGATAATTTTGCGCGGCTGGGCCTGAATATCGCGGAAGCGGATTTTTTCCTCTTCTTTATTCGTCGCCAGATGCGTATGGTCGCGACCGGTAAATTCGCTGAGCGCCGCCCAGGCTTTCACCGCCACGTGGCCGTTGGTCTCCGGCGCCAGGGTCAGGATCATCTCTGCCGCATCAATTGCGGTGTTAAGCATCGGCTGGCCTTTCGCCGGGCCGTCCGCTTTGGTGTAGTTGAGCTTGCGCAGCAAATCCATTTCGCTCTGGGTATTCCAGGCGATGCCTTTCCCGCCGTTGCCGATTTTCTCCATCAGCGGGCCGATAGAAGTGAAGCGTTCGTATGTCGCCGGATAATCGCGCTCGACGGTCAGAATATGCGGCGCGGTTTTCCCAGGAATCAGGTCACATTCGCCTTTTTTCCAGTCCTTAACGTCCAGCGGCTGCGCCAGTTCGGCGGCGGAGTCGTGCTGGATAGGCAGCGTCACCACGTCGGTCTCTTTGCCGAGGTGCCCCACGCAGACTTCAGAGAATTTCTTCGCGATATCTTTGTAGATATCCCAGTCGCTTTTCGATTCCCAGGCCGGGTCGACGGCGGCTGATAGCGGATGAATAAACGGATGCATATCCGAGGTATTCATGTCGTCTTTTTCATACCAGGTGGCGGTCGGCAGCACGATGTCGGAATAGAGGCAGGTGCTCGACAGACGGAAATCGAGTGTCACCACCAGATCCAGCTTGCCGTCGAGACCGTTGTCTTTCCACTCCACTTCTTCCGGCTTCACGCCGCCCTGCTTACCGAGATCTTTGCCCTGAATACCGTTTTCCGTACCCAGCAGGTACTTCAGCATGTACTCGTGGCCCTTACCGGAAGAGCCCAGCAGGTTAGAACGCCAGATAAACAGGTTGCGCGGATGGTTTTTACCGTTTTCCGGCTGCTCTGCGGCAAAGCGAATGGAACCCTCTTTCAGGGATTTGACGGTGTAATCGACCGGCGTCATGCCCGCTTTCTTCGCCTCTTCCGCGATGCGCAGCGGGTTGGTGCCCAGCTGCGGCGCCGACGGCAGCCAGCCCATACGTTCAGCGCGCACGTTGAAGTCAATCAGGTGGCCGCTGTAGCGGGATTTATCCGCTAACGGCGACAGCAGCTCCTGCGCGGTCACGGTTTCGTAGCGCCACTGGCTGGAGTGGTTATAGAAGTACGACGTGCTGTTCATATGACGCGCCGGACGCTGCCAGTCGAGAGCAAACGCCAGCGGCTGCCATCCGGTCTGCGGACGCAGTTTTTCCTGGCCGACATAGTGCGCCCAGCCGCCGCCGCTCTGACCGACGCAGCCGCAGAAGATCAGCATATTGATAAGACCGCGATAGTTCATATCGAGGTGGAACCAGTGGTTCAGACCGGCGCCGACGATAATCATCGAACGGCCGTGGGTCTTATCGGCGTTATCGGCAAACTCCCGCGCGGTACGGATAATGTGCGCCCGGGAAACGCCGGTGATTTTCTCCGCCCACGCCGGGGTATACGCTTTGACGTCATCGTAGCTGCTGGCGCAGTTTTCATCGCCAAGACCGCGATCCAGACCGTAGTTCGCCATGGTCAGGTCGTAGACGGTGGTGACCAGCACGCTAGAGCCATCGGCCTTCTGCAGGCGTTTGACCGGCAGTTTGTGCAGCAGCACGTTTTCCAGCTCGACTTTATTAAAGTGCTCGGTGCCTTCGCCGCCAAAATACGGGAAGCCGACGTTGGCGATATCGTCGTGGCCGCCCAGCAGGCTCAGGCGCAGCTCAACGTCTTCGCCGGTTTTGCCGTCGCGCTGTTCCAGGTTCCACTTGCCTTTGTCGCCCCAGCGGAAGCCGATAGAGCCGTTCGGTACGGTGATTTCGCCCTTCTCATCAAAAGCGACGGTTTTCCATTCCGGGTTCGTTTCCTGACCTAATGCATCCACCAGGTCAGCCGCGCGCAGCATGCGGCCCGCCGCGTAATAGCCGTCGCGCTCTTCAAGCATCACCAGCATCGGCATGTCGGTGTAGCGGCGCACGTAATCGGTGAAATACTGGCTCGGTTTGTCGAGATGGAACTCGCGCAGCATGACGTGGCCCATCGCCAGCGCCATCGCCGCATCGGTACCCTGCTTCGGCGCCAGCCACAGATCGCAGAGCTTGGCGATTTCGGCGTAGTCAGGGGTGATGGCAACGGTTTTGGTACCTTTGTAGCGCACTTCGGTAAAGAAGTGGGCATCCGGGGTACGGGTCTGCGGAACGTTGGAACCCCAGGCGATAATATAGCTGGAGTTATACCAGTCGGCGGATTCCGGCACGTCGGTCTGCTCGCCCCAGGTCTGCGGTGACGCAGGCGGCAGGTCGCAGTACCAGTCGTAGAAGCTCAGGCAGGTGCCGCCGATCAGCGACAGATAGCGCGCGCCGGAGGCATAGGAGACCATTGACATCGCCGGAATAGGCGAGAAGCCCGCCACGCGGTCCGGGCCGTAGGTTTTGACGGTGTAGACGTTAGAGGCGGCAATCAGCTCGTTCACTTCCTGCCAGGACGAACGCACGAAACCGCCGCGGCCGCGCGCCTGCTTAAAGCTTTTCGCTTTGTCGGCGTCTTCAATAATAGAGGCCCAGGCATCCACCGGATCGCTGTGCTGAACTTTCGCTTCACGCCACATTTTCATCAGGCGTTTGCGCATCAGCGGATACTTCAGGCGGTTGGCGCTGTAAAGATACCAGGAGTAGCTGGCACCGCGCGGGCAGCCGCGAGGCTCGTGGTTTGGCATATCCGGACGGGTGCGCGGATAGTCGGTCTGCTGGGTTTCCCAGGTAACCAGGCCATTTTTGACATAAATCTTCCAGCTGCACGAACCGGTGCAGTTGACACCGTGGGTGGAGCGCACAACTTTATCGTGCTGCCAACGTTGACGGTATCCATCCTCCCAGTCCCGGTTGGTTTTTAGAAGCTGGCCGTGCCCATCGGCAAAGGTTTCACCCTTCTGTTTGAAGTAGCGAAACCGGTCCAGGAATTTACTCATCGGGTCTCTCCTGTGTGGAGCCTGACGGCTCTCTGATAAATCGACATTGCTGGATTTGCAGCGAAGGTAACGCTATGAAAGAGGGAGAGAATTGATAACGATCAAGACGATATGGCTTATAAAAACGGGTTAACACAGTAATTACCACCAAAGTAGTATTTATTTCTATTTTTTATTTTATTGATTAACAAAGATATTTTTCATAAAAGCCTGCAGAAAATAAGGATTAGCGATCCGCCATGGTATTAAGGGGTAGATACCCCTGAAGTCATTTTTTCTGTGACTTCAGGGGGCTTTTAAAATTACCCAATACCATTAGTATGTTGTAACTAAAAAATAAACGCTAAAAAGGGCGCAAATACCGTTGCGCCCTTTGCAGAAACTCAGAAAGAAATATTATTTCTGCTTGCGTCCGTAGACTGCCCAGGTAATCACCACGCAGGCGATATAGAACACCAGGAAGACCTTCATAGCGCCGGCCGGTGAGCCGGTTAAATCCAGCGAAATACCAAACGCTTTTGGAATAAAGAAGCCGCCAATCGCGCCAATCGCCGAAATAAAGCCCAGCGCCGCCGCCGTATCGGTCGCCGCTTCACGCATGGCCTGCGCTTCGCTGCCGCCCTGCGCCTTAACGCGATCCATGGTCATTTTGCGGAAGATAACCGAGATCATCTGGAAGGTAGACGCGCTGCCCAGACCGGCGGTCAGGAACAGCACCATAAATACCGCGAAGAAGGCAATAAAGTTGCCGCCCTCGCCGTGGGTCGGCAGCGTCAGGAACAGCAGGCCGCAGAAGATAGCCATAACCACGAAGTTCACCAGCGTCACGCGAGTCCCGCCGAGGCGGTCGGAGATCGCCCCGCCGGTCGAGCGCGCCAGGGCGCCGATAAACGGCCCGAAGAACGCGTAATGCAGAATCTGCACATCCGGAAACTGGGTCTTCGACAGCATGGCGAAGCCCGCCGAGAAGCCGATAAACGAGCCGAAGGTGGCAAGATAGAGCAGCGCCATAATCCACAGATGGGCGCGCTTCAGTACCGGTAGCTGCTCGCTCAGCGACGCCTTCGACGCCGACAGATCGTTCATAAAGAACCACGCCGCCAGGGTGAAGATAATCAGGAACGGCACCCAGATCCACGCCGCGTTTTCCAGATACAGCATGGAGCCGTCCGGCTGCTCGCTGCCGGTACCGCCAAAGACGGCGAAGATCGACAGCGAAATCACCAGAGGGGCAACCAGCTGCATTACGCTGACGCCCATGTTCCCGAGGCCGCCGTTGATGCCCAGCGCGCCGCCCTGCTTCTGTTTCGGAAAGAAGAAGCTGATGTTAGCCATACTGGAAGCAAAGTTCGCCCCCGCAAAACCGCAGAGCAGAGAAATAATCACGAAAACGCTGAAGGGCGTAGAGGTATCCTGTACCGCGAAGCCTAACCAGACGCAGGGCACGATCATGATCCCGGTACTGAACGCGGTCCAGCGACGTCCGCCGAACAGCGGCACCATAAACGCGTAAGGCACGCGCAGCAGCGCGCCGGAGAGCGCCGGGAGCGCGGTCAGCATAAACAACTGGTCGGTGGTAAACTGAAAGCCGACTTTATTCAGGTTGACGGCAACGGCGCTGAACAACATCCAGACGCAGAATGCCAGCAAAAGACACGGGACGGAGATCCACAGATTGCGGCTGGCGACGCGATGACCGCGCTGCTGCCAGAATTCAGGATCTTCGGGACGCCAGTCGCTAATGACTGAACTGTTAGTCTTCTCCGGGATTGAAGAGTGACTCATAGACACCTCTAATAATTCATATTAACCCTGGCTACCTTATGGGTTACAGGCGGCGGTAAGTTGATATAAATCAAAGGAAAAGTTGGCGCTAATTTGGCTAAAAAAAACGCATCACCCGAAGTGAGTAGCTATTTCTGCGTAAAAAAGTGTGGTTTTTCACGCCAGTGCTGGCATTGCCCGAACGTCTGCCACCAGCCCATCACACCCTGACAATTAAGGGGTAATCCTTTGGGGGTATGGGTATACTCCAGGGGATGTCCGAGAATAAGCGCCACTCCCGGATGATTTGCCGGTCAGGAGCCTCATACCCCATGTTGAAACGTCTTTTTACGCCGCTAACGCTGGTTAATCAACTCGCGTTAATCGTTCTGTTAGCCACGGTCATCGGCGTCGCCGGAATGGCGATCTCTTCTCGCCTGGTGCACGGCGTTCAGGGCAGCGCGCATGCGATTAACAAAGCCGGCTCGCTGCGCATGCAGAGCTACCGCCTGCTGGCGGCAGTACCGCTGGGCGAGAGCGATCAAAAGCTGCTCGATGAAATGACGGCCACCGTTTTTAGCCCGGAACTGCAGTACGCCGCCCGCCATGACGATCAGCAGCGCCAGCTTCAGGCGTTACAGCACTACTGGCAGCTGGAGCTGGCGCCGGGAATGCGCAGGGCGCAAAATCAGGCCTCGGTCGCGACGGATGTCGCTGGCTTTGTCGATCGCATCGACCAACTGGTGACCGCTTTCGATCACACCACCGAGGAGCGGATTAAACACGTGGTCTGGATCCAGCGCATCATGGCCGTGGGGATGGCGCTGCTGCTGGTGTTTACCATCGTCTGGCTGCGCGCCCGCCTGCTACGCCCGTGGAAACAGCTGCTCGGCATGGCCCGAGCGGTGAGCCGACGCGATTTTACCCAGCGCGCGCAGATTAGCGGACGCAACGAGATGGCGACGCTCGGTATGGCGCTGAACAATATGTCTGAAGAGCTGGCGGAGAGCTATTCGGTGCTTGAACGCCGGGTGCAGGAAAAAACCGCCGGTCTGGAGCAGAAAAACGAGATCCTCGCCTTCCTGTGGCAGGCCAACCGCCGACTGCACTCGAACGCGCCGCTCTGCGAGCGCATTTCACCCGTTCTTAACGGGTTACAGGGGCTAACCCTGCTGCGCGATATTGAAGTTCGCGTTTACGATATGGAAGATGAAGACAACCATCAGGAGTTTTCCTGCCACTCCGATATTCAGTGCGACGACAGAGGCTGCTATCTGTGTCCGCGCGATCTGCCGCCGCTGCCGGATACCGGCACCACCTTAAAATGGCGGCTGTCGGATGCCCATAATCAGTACGGTATTTTGCTGGCCACCCTGCCCGCCGGGCGGCATCTGAGCCACGATCAGCAGCAGCTGGTGGATACGCTGGTTGAACAACTCACCGGCACCCTCGCCCTCGATCGCCATCAGGAGCGCCAGCAGCAGCTTATCGTGATGGAGGAGCGCGCCACTATCGCCCGCGAGCTCCACGACTCCATCGCCCAGTCGCTCTCCTGTATGAAAATGCAGGTTAGCTGCCTGCAGATGCAGGGCGACGATCTGCCGGAAGCGAGCCGCCAGCTGCTGGGGCAAATCCGTAATGAACTCAATACCTCCTGGGCCCAGCTGCGCGAACTGCTGACGACCTTCCGGCTACAGCTCACCGAACCGGGGCTGCGCCCGGCGCTGGAGGCCAGCTGCCGGGAATACAGCGCCCACTTCGGTTTTACGGTACGCCTGGATTATCAGCTGCCGCCGCGTTTTGTTCCATCGCATCAGGCCATTCATCTGCTGCAAATCGCCCGGGAAGCGCTCAGCAACGCGCTGAAACACGCCAATGCCACCGACGTCAGCGTTACCGTGGCGTTGCGGGACAATCAGGTCCGGCTGACGGTGGCCGATAACGGTCGCGGCGTGCCGGATCACGCGGAGCGCAGCAACCACTACGGCCTGATTATCATGCGCGATCGCGCGCAGAGCCTGCGCGGGGACTGTCAGGTTCGGCGTCGGGAAACCGGCGGTACCGAAGTGGTGGTCACCTTTATCCCTGAAAAATCGTTTTCAATCCAATAAGGAGAACTTCATGAGTCAACAGGAACGGGCAACCATCCTTCTCATCGACGATCACCCGATGCTGCGCACCGGCGTCAAACAGCTGATCAGCATGGCCCCGGACATCCAGGTTATCGGCGAAGCCAGCAACGGCGAGCAAGGGATTGCGATGGCGGAATCATTAGATCCCGATTTGATTCTGCTGGATCTCAATATGCCGGGCATGAACGGTCTGGAAACCCTCGACAAGCTGCGCGAAAAGTCGCTTTCCGGCCGCGTGGTGGTATTTAGCGTTTCCAATCATGAAGAAGATGTGGTGACCGCTCTGAAACGCGGCGCCGACGGCTATCTGCTGAAGGATATGGAACCGGAAGATCTGCTGAAGGCGCTGCAGCAGGCCGCGGCAGGCGAAATGGTGCTCAGCGAAGCGTTAACCCCGGTGCTGGCTGCCAGCCTGCGCGCTAATCGCGCCACCTCGGACCGCGACATCAGCCAGCTGACCCCGCGCGAGCGCGATATTCTCAAGCTGATTGCCCAGGGCCTGCCGAACAAAATGATCGCCCGCCGTCTGGACATCACCGAAAGTACCGTCAAAGTCCACGTCAAGCATATGCTCAAGAAAATGAAGCTGAAATCGCGCGTGGAAGCGGCGGTTTGGGTCCATCAGGAGCGCGTATTTTAGGGCAGATGCTGCCACGAAACGCCCTCGGCCGGTACCCGTACCAACGGCTCAGTCAGCGCCAGTGCGATCTCATTGGATGAGACGCGCTGACCCGTTTTATCCTCCACTACCAGCGAAAGATGCCAGCGGTTGCTCGCCCCGGCTTCGCTGCTCCAGCGCGGCATAATCACGGTCCAGCCGTCCGTACTGTTCGCCTCAATTGGCGATGTCAGGCTTAGCGCCTGGGTGTCCCCCTGCCAGCTCAGCGACTTAATGCCGTGCAGGCTGCGAATCTGCAGTTTCAGCTGCACCGTCTCCCCCGGCTGAAGATCCCAGGGCGGCGTCGCCAGATAAACCGACAGCGTTTTACGCTGGCGATATTCAACGACCGGCAGGTTATCCCGTTCCGGGCTGTCGTAGCGGCTGCCGCGAAGCGATCGGCTAACGGCGACTTCATCGGCCGCCAACTGCTGCTTCAGCGGGACGCCGAAGCGATAGTTCAGCTTCAGCCCAACATCATTTTGGCTGACGCCGCTCTCGCCCTGCTTATGCTTAGCCGTCACCGTGACCAGCGGAACGGGAGTGTAATTCAGCCCCACCGACACCGCGACCGGGTTATGGTAGCCGGTACCCGAATGGAACAGATCGACGCTATCGCCAAAATACTGCTCCACGCTGACGCTGGTATTAATGTGCTGATAAAACGGCAGCCGCGCCTGGGCGGTCACATCGTAGCCGCTCGCCATACGCTGCTGCTGGGTCAGGCTACTCCCCTGCTGCCAGCCGCCGAGCGGCTGGTAGTAGTTCGCCGACAGGCGCAGCGACTCGCCCCAGGCTTCGGCCCCGACGCTGCCGCGCGCCATCCGATCGTCCAGAGCTTTATCGTAGAAAGAGTTGTAGCCCAGCAGCCAGGAGCCCATCCGCCAGCGCTGGCCGAGACCAATATTGCCGACCAGACCCGTATCCCGCTGGGTGACCGAGTACTGATTCCAGGTAAGGTAGTCGCCGTTATCCTGCAGAGGGACAAACCAGCTCCCTTTGCTGCCGGTAAAATGGCCCTCTTTATCCACCAGCAGATCGACGTTGGCGTTGCCCCACGGCGAAAGCCAGTTCTCCAGCTGGTGGCTGACCTCATTCCCCAGTTTACCGATGGCAAATACTCGCGCCTGTTCGCTGGTTGTCAGCCCGTTATCGCTCATACTGGCTTCGCCAAATTTCTTCGCCATCTCGGCAAAGTGCTTTGCGTCGTCGTCGACCTGCGGCGCCAGACCGAGGTCGGGTAAGCTCTCAGGCGCGCCGGAGAACGCCTGATTGTCCTGCAGCGCGCGGGCGGGCGCGCCTGCCAGCAGCAGAAGAAGCGGTAAATACGGGGTTATGCGGAACGACAAGGAGCTCAAATCGGTTACGTCTACTCACGAAGTGGTGGCGGCAAAACCTAAGTTTATCGTTTTTTGCCCGCCCTCGCAGCCTCTGGCGCGATTCCAGGAATATGCTGAATCTCAGGCCTGAACCCGCTTCGCCGCCAGCAGCGCCTTAAGCTCCGGGAGACAGGAACCGCAGCTGGTGCCGCATTTGAGTTTTGCCCCCAGCGCGGCAGGCGTACGGCAGCCGCTGGCAATCGCTTCGCCTATCGCCCGTTCGCCCACGCTAAAGCAGCTGCAGATAATGCGCCCGCGCGGCATCTCATCGCCGCCTTTTCTGCCGCTCAATAGTGCGTGGCGCCGGGCGGCGTTCTGCGGCGGGGTGCGAAACGCGGCGTGAATCCACTCGGCATCGATAGCCGGCTCGCTGGCGTCGCTCCACCAGCCGAGCATCAGCTCTCCCCCTTGCCACGCCAGCAGGTTCCAGACGTTGCCGCCTTCGGCTACCTGCATCTGCCATCCCTGCCGCTGACACCAGCCCACAAGCCAGTCGCGGGAGCGGATATCCCCCGCCAGCGAAAGATGGATAACGCCCTGTGCCGCCCGACGCCGCCAGTGCAGCGAGGCGGGGAGCGGAACCGGCTGGCGAGCAAAAAGCTCGCCTTTCCACGCCGGCAGCCAGGCGGCTATCGCTACCGCCGCCTGTTTACTCTCCGGCTGCCCGGAGTGCGGGTCGGTGACCGCCCTCAGCAGGTTATTCACCCGTCCCTGGCGAGCATACTGATCATTCCAGTGCATCGGCACAAACAGCGATCCGGGACGCTGGCCAGCGCTGATTGTCACTTTTGCTACCATCACCCCATTCGGTGAGCGGACCCGCGCCAGTTCACCTTCCAGCAGCTGATAGCGCGTCGCGTCCGCTGGCGCGACTTCCACCACCGGTTCGCTAATATGCTGCATCAGACGCGGCACCGCGCCGGTGCGGGTCATGGTGTGCCACTGATCGCGGATCCGCCCGCTGTTGAGGATCAGCGGATAGAACGCATCGGTGACCGCCCGAGTGGGCTGTGGGGTCACCGGGACCATGCGCAGTTTGCCGCTGCGGTGCCACCCCTTGAGCAAACCCCAGCTTGCATGACTGCGGCTCACCGGCCAGCGCACCGGCTCCAGCGCATCCCACGCTTCGCGGCTGAGATCCGCCAGTCCGCCGATGTCAAACGCCCGCTGGCCATCGTTTTCATATCCTGAAAGCGCGGCGTGTTCGCTGAACACCTCGTGCGGATGCTGCCAGGCAAAGGCGGAGCCGAAGCCCAGCGCCTGGGCCACGCGGGCGACGATCCACCAGTCGGCTCTGGCCTCCCCCGGCGGCGGCATGAAAGCGCGCTGGCGTGAGATCCGCCGTTCGGAGTTGGTTACCGTGCCGCTCTTCTCCCCCCACGCCAGCGCGGGAAAGCGGATATGGGCAAAGCGTCCGGTATCGGTAGCGGCGGCGACGTCGGAAACGATGACCAGCGGACAGGCCGCCAGCGCTTCGCTTACCGCATGGCTGTCCGGCAGCGACACCACCGGATTGGTGCCCATAATCCACACCGCTTTCACCTCGCCGCGGCCAATGGCGGCGAACAGATCCACCGCCGTCAGCCCCGGCGTTTGCGCCAGACGTTCGGTCCCCCAGAAGCGCGCCAGACGCCGTAAATCATCGGTTTCAAAATTCATATGCGCCGCCAGCATGGTCGCCAGCCCGCCCACCTCGCGCCCGCCCATGGCGTTAGGTTGTCCGGTCAGCGAAAAAGGCCCGCAGCCCGGGCGGCCAAATTTCCCGCTCGCCAGGTGAACGTTGATGATAGCGTTGCATTTATCGCTGCCGCTGGCGGATTGGTTAATCCCCATGGTATAGAGCGTGATGGCGCGCGGAGCGGCGATAAACTCGCTGTAGAAATCGGCGACCTGCTGTCGCGGCAGGCCGCAGAACTGCGCTACTTTGTCGAGGTCCCAGTTCCGGGCGATAGCCAGCGCCTGCGGCGCATCGCTGAAATCGCCGCTGATGGCGCCGCTGGCGGCAATGGCGTTCAGCATGCCGACAAACAGCCCGCCGTCGCTGCCGGGAGCCAGCGCCAGATGCCGGTCCGCGATATCGCAGGTGGCGGTCCGACGCGGATCAATGACCACCACCCGCATCTGCGGATTGTCGCGCTTCGCCTGCGCCAGCCGCTGATAGAGTACCGGATGCGCCCAGGCGGCGTTCGACCCGACCAGCACCACCAGATCGCTGTTTTCCACGTCCTCATAGCTACACGGCACCACATCAGCGCCCAGCGCCCGTTTGTAGCCGGTGACCGCTGAAGACATGCACAGCCGCGAATTGGTATCGATATTTGCCGCGCCGATAAACCCCTTCATCAGCTTATTCGCCGCGTAGTAGTCCTCGGTCAGCAGCTGGCCGGAGGCATAAAACGCCACCGCCTGCGGCCCGTGACGGTCGATAACCTCCCGCAGGCGCGAACCCGCCGCCGCCAGCGCCTGGGTCCAGGTTGCGCGCTCGCCGTCGACTTCCGGGAAGAGCAATCTTCCCGCCAGGCCGACGGTTTCGCCCAGCGCCGCCCCCTTCACGCACAGGCGGCCAACGTTTGCCGGGTGCTGCTCATCCCCGCGTACGGTAACCTGGCCATCGGCATTCAGGCTGGCGATAACGCCGCAGCCGACTCCGCAATAGGGACACGTGGTCCTGGTTTCCGTCATCAGGAGGCCTCCGCGCGCGCCAGCAGCTGCTGGTTGCCAACCCACACTTTACCGTTCTCCACTTTGACCGGCCAGGCGCGTACCGCCAGTTCGCCGCCGTCGCACTGGCGGCCATCGCGCAGGCGGATACGCTGCTTATACAGAGGCGAAATCACGATCGGTTCGCCGCCCGCATCGCCAAGCAGGCCGCGCGACAAAACGTTGGCCTCGCTGCCCGGTTCAAGGTTATCGAGGGCATACACCTGGTCGCCGAAGCGGAACAGCGCAATCTGCCGCTCGCCGAGCCGCGCGCCAATCCCCGCCTGCTGCGGAATGGCGTCGAGATCGCAAATGGCCTGCCACGGGCGGGACGGCAGCGCCGGTTCGGCCTGCGCCGCGAACGGGGCCAGCTGCGGCTGGCCGCGCAGGGTTTGCCGCTGTACGCTTTCGTCCGGCTCATCGCTGTTCACGTAGGAGCGGAACAGCGCCAGCCGCTGCGGATCGTTAAGGGTGGTTTGCCATTCGCACTGGTAGCTCTCGACCACCCGCGCCATCTCCTGCTCCAGCTCTTCGCCGATGCCGAGGCTGTCTTCGAGGATCACGTCGCGCAGATAGTCGACCCCGCCTTCAAGGTTGTCCATCCAGGTACTGGTGCGCTGCAGGCGATCCGCGGTACGAATGTAGAACATCAGCAGCCGATCAATACTGCGAATAAGGGTGGCCTCATCAAGATCGCTGGCGAACAGGTCGGCATGGCGCGGCTTCATGCCGCCGTTGCCGCAAACGTACAGGTTCCAGCCCTTCTCCGTGGCGATAACCCCAATATCTTTCCCCTGGGCTTCCGCGCATTCGCGGGTACAGCCGGAGACGGCCATTTTAATTTTGTGCGGCGCGCGCAGCCCCTTGTAGCGATGTTCGAGGGTGACCGCCAGGCCGGTGGAATCCTGGACGCCGTAGCGGCACCAGGTCGAACCGACGCAGGATTTCACCGTCCGCAGGGATTTGCCGTAGGCGTGGCCGGTTTCAAATCCCGCCTCTGCCAGCTCGCGCCAGATTGCCGGGAGCTGCTCCAGGCGCGCGCCGAAAAGGTCGATACGCTGGCCGCCGGTCACTTTACTGTATAGCTGATAGCGTTTGGCGATCTGGCCGATCGCAATCAGCCCGTCCGGCGTCACCTCTCCCGCCGCCATGCGCGGCACCACCGAATAGGTACCGTCTTTCTGAATATTGGCGAAGTAGCGATCGTTGGTGTCCTGAAGCGGCAGATGCGCCGGCTTCAGCAGATATTCATTCCAGCAGGAGGCCAGCACCGAGGCCACCAGAGGTTTACAGACTTCACAGCCGTGGCCGCGTCCATAGCGGGCAATCAGCTGTTCGAAGGTGCGGATATGGTTGACGCGTACCAGGTGATAGATCTCCTGCCGCGACCACGGAAAGTGCTCGCAGATATCCTTTTTAACTTCGACGCCCTGCTCGGCAAGCTGGTACTCCATCACCTGTTTCACCAGTGCGCTACAGCCGCCGCAGCCGGTCGCCGCTTTAGTGCAGCTTTTTATCGCCGCCATATCGCCCGCGCCGCCGCTCACCGCCTGGCAGATATCGCCTTTGCTGACGTTGTGACAGGAGCAAATCTGCGCGCTGTCCGGCAGCGCCGCTACCCCGAGCGCTTTTGGCGCGCTGCCCTCCCGCGCCGGCAGGATCAGGCTTTCCGGGTGTTTGGGTAAAGCCATCCCGTTAAGCATCATCTGTAGCAGCGTGGCATAGTCGCTGGCATCCCCGACCAGCACCCCGCCGAGCAGTTTTTTGCCCTCCGCGCTGACCACGATTTTTTTGTAGATCTGCTGCGGCCCATCAGTCCACTGATAGCTCTGACAGCCCGGCGTGCGCCCCTGGGCGTCGCCGAACGAGGCGACATCGACGCCCAGCAGCTTCAGCTTAGTGCTCATATCCGCGCCGCTAAAGCAGCCTGCCTCGCCCGCCAGGGTGGCCGCCGCGGCGCGCGCCATCTGATAGCCGGGCGCCACCAGACCATAAATTTTGTTCTCCCACAGGGCGCATTCGCCGATCGCCAGTACGTCCGGGTCGGAGGTACGGCACTGGTTGTCGATGCAAATGCCGCCGCGTTCGCCTACGTTCAGTCCGCCGCTGCGCGCCAGCGCGTCCTGGGGGCGAATACCGGCGGAGAATACCAGCATATCGGTCGCCAGCGAGGTGCCGTCGGCGAAGTTCAGCTGCAGCCCCTGCTCATTGCGCACAATTTCCGTCGTCGCCTTGCTGGTATGCACCCCGACGCCCAGTTGGCTGATTTTTTCCCGCAGCATCGCCGCGCCGCCGTTGTCCAGCTGCACCGCCATCAGGTTCGGCGCAAACTCGACAACGTGAGTTTCCAGCCCCAGCTGCTTCAGCGCGTTGGCCGCTTCCAGCCCGAGCAGGCCGCCGCCGATAACCACACCCCGTCGGGCGGTTGCGGCACGGGCGGCAATCTGGTCGAGGTCGTCCAGCGTACGATAAACAAAACAGCCCTCGAGATTATGACCCGGCACCGGCGGAACAAACGGGTAAGACCCCGTCGCCAGCACCAGCTTATCCCAGTGGGTTTCGTGGCCGAAGGCATCGCGCACCACCCGCGCTTCGCGGTCGATGCTGGCGACCGATTCGCTCAGGCGCAGCTCAATACCGTGCTGAGCGAAAAAATCGCCCTCAACCAGCGACAGCGATTCCGCGCTGCGTCCGGCGAAATATTCAGTCAGATGAACCCGGTCGTAAGCGGCATAGCGCTCCTCGCAGAACACCACAATCCGGTACTGTTGATGAAGGTGACGGTCGACGCATTGCTCAAGAAAATGGTGGCCGACCATACCGTGTCCGACCAGCACTAATACAGGTTTTGTCATCGTAGTTTGTCCCGCAGCGCGCGGCTGCATCGTTGAAGAGGGATCGAAGAGCCAATCTGCCGGCGCCGGCGCATGCGCCCCCAGCAGAGCGGTGAGGGGCGCGGCGCTGCTGCAATCGCCCAGCAGCAGTACGCCGCGCAGCTTGCCGTCGCGCAGCAGCAGGCGACGGTAGTGGCGATCCAGCGGATCCCAGCTGGTATATACGTCATCCTGTTCGGCGGCCCGCAGCTCGCCGGCGCTGAAGAGCTCAATGCCGGTGACCTTCAGGCGGGTGCCGCTGTCCTGCCAGCTGAAATCCTCGCCAGGGGTCGCGCACAGGCGGTCCGCCAGCACCTCCGCCTGGCGCAGACACGGTGCCACCAGCCCCCAGGTCTGACCGTCGATTTCACAGCACTCGCCGATGGCGCTGACGCCCGGCTGCGCGGTTGCCAGCTGGCGGTCAACGAGGATTCCGCGGGCGCAGGCCAGCCCGCTGCGCTCGGCCAGCCGTTTGTTCGGCTGCACGCCGGTCGCCAGCACCACCCGCGAGGCGGCAAACGCGCGGCCGTCCTCCAGCCGCACCTGATGTTCATCAATAGCGGCGATACGGCTCTCCATCACGCAGCGAATCCCGCGCTCGGCAAGCAGCATTTGCAGCTGCTCGCTGGCAAAAGCATCGATTTGCTGCTCCATCAGCCCGCTTCCGCGATGGAGTAAAGTGACACCGTCACCATGACGCCGCAGCGCCGCGGCGGCCTCTACGCCGAGTACGCCGCCGCCAATGACCACCGCCGGGCCGTCGATGGCCAGGATGCCCTCAACGTCCGCCAGGGTGCGGAAAGCAAAAACGTGCGGCTGGGTGATGCCCGGCAGCGGCGGCAGAAACGGCAGCGAGCCGGTGGCGAACACCAGCTCATCCCAGCCCAGTTCGCCTGCGGTGGTTTGCAGCGTACGGGCCGCAATATCCACCGCCGTAACCGTTTCACCGGCGCGTACCGTCACGTTATGCCGCGGATACCATGACGCGGGCAGCAGCAGCGTCTCGCTTGCCGCTTTCTCGGCGCCAAGCACCGGCGACAGCTGAATGCGGTTATAGGCCTGGCGCGGCTCATCGCCGATGAGGGTGATGCTAAACCGCTGCGCATCGCGCTCTACCAGCGCCTGCGCCAGGCGCGTGGCCGCCATACCGTTGCCAATAATCACCAGTTGCCGCCTCATCGCCGCCCCCCTACGCCGCTTTCGGCTGTTTTTCATAGAGGAAGTGCAGGATCTGCTGGCGCAGATGGTGATAGCGGCTATCGTCCGCCAGCTGCACGCGATGGCGCGGTCGCGGCAGATTGACGTCGAGGATCTCCCCGACCGTCGCCGCCGGGCCGTTGGTCATCATCAGCACCCGGTCGGAAAGCAGCACCGCTTCATCAACGTCATGGGTAATCATGACGATGGTGGTATTCAGCGACTGCTGGATCTGCATCACCGCGTCCTGTAAATGCGCCCGCGTCAGGGCATCAAGGGCGCCAAAGGGCTCATCCAGCAGCAGCACTTTCGGTTTCATCGCCAGCGCCCGGGCAATGCCAACGCGCTGCTTCATGCCGCCGGAGATTTCTCCCGGGCGCTTGTGCAGGGCGTGTCCCATCTGTACCCGCTCGAGGTTGTGCTCAATCCACTCTTTACGCTCGCCTTTGCTCATGCTGCGGCGAAAGACCTGATCCACCGCCAGCGCCACGTTGTCAAAGCAGGTCAGCCACGGCAGCAGAGAGTGGTTCTGAAACACCACCGCGCGTTCCGGCCCAGGCCCGGCGATTTCACGGTTGTCGCACAGCAGGCCGCCTTCCGTCGGCAGGGCTATCCCGGCTATCAGATTCAGCAGGGTTGATTTACCGCAGCCGGAGTGGCCGATCAGGCTGATGGTTTCCCCTTCGTAGATGTCGAAGGAGACGTTCTGCAATGCCAGGAATTCGCCGCTGGCGGTGTTAAAACGCTGGCTGACGCCCTGGACCTGAATTAATGGTTTCATCTACGACTCCCTATTTTTCCTGCCAGCTAAAACGACGGGCGAGCAGCATCAGCCCCTGTTCCAGCAGCAGCCCGACCACGCCGATAATGACGATGGCGATGATGATGTTTTCGACGTTGAGGTTGTTCCACTCGTTCCAGATCCAGAAGCCGATCCCTAAGCCGCCGGTGAGCATTTCGGCGGCGACAATCACCAGCCAGGCGATACCGATGGAGAGACGAACCCCGGTCAGCACCGCGGGCAATACCGCCGGAAAGAGGATCTTGCGCATCACCGTCCACTCCGACAGCTGCAGCACCCGGGCGACGTTGAGGTAATCTTCCGGAATGCGCCGCACGCCCTCGGCGGTGTTAATGACCATCGGCCAGATCGAGCAGATAAAAATGGTCCAGCTGGAGGCGGGTTCCGCTTTCTGGAACAGCAGCAGGCCGATGGGCAGCCAGGCCAGCGGGCTGACCGGGCGCAGCAGCGCGATCAGCGGGTTAAACATGCGGGCGAAAAACAGCGAGCGGCCAATCAGGAAGCCGAGCGGAATTCCCGCCAGCGCGGCAAGGCCAAATCCCACCGCCACCCGCTGCAGCGACGCCAGCACGTTCCAGCCGATGCCCATATCGTTCGGCCCGTCCTGATAAAACGGGTCGGCGAAAAGGGTTAGCGCGGAATCCAGCGTACTGAGCGGCGTCGGAAAGCCTTTGCTGTTCATCGCCGCCAGCTGCCAGCCCAGCAGCAGCAATCCCAGCCCGAGCAGCGGCGGCAAAAGACGTTGGGTAACATCCCGCAGCCAGCGGCTGAGCGGAGGCGTGGTTTTGCGCACCTGCAGCGGCGGCAGGGTAATGACTTCGCCGGGCGCGCTGTCGGCGCCGACCTGCGGTTGCGGTTTATATGCGTGTTTCATCTCATGCCCCCTTACGTTGAATCGCGAAACTGCGGGCGTAGCCTTCCGGATCGGCCCCATTCCAAACCTTGCCATCGATCAGCGTGCTGCTGCGCATCGCCTGCGTCGGCGCGCTGATGCCGCCGACCGCCTGCGCGGCCTCTTTCCAGACGTCAATCCGGTTAATGCGCTGGGCCACCGCCAGATAATCCGGCGCCGACTTCAGCAATCCCCAACGGCGGAACTGGGTCAAAAACCACATGCCGTCCGAGAGCCACGGAAAACTCACTTCACCCCGTTCGTAGAAGCGCATCGGGTGCGCGTCCTGCCAGCGGCGGCCGATACCGTTGTCGTATTCGCCGAGCATGCGCCCGCTGAGGTACTGCTCTTTGGTGTTCAGCCACGCGCGTCTGGCGAGAAGGCGCGCCGTTTCGCGAGTGTTCTCGGCGGATGCGTCAATCCAGCGCTGGGCCTCTATCAGCGCCGCCACCAGCGCGCGCGCGGTGTTGGGATGACGCTCAACCCATTCGCTGCGGGTGCCGAGAATTTTTTCCGGATGCTCCGGCCAGATATCCTGCGAAGTGGCGGCGGTGAAGCCGATACGATCGTTTATCGCGCGCGCGTTCCACGGTTCGCCAACGCAAAAGCCGCTCATATTGCCGATGCGCATGTTCATTACCATCTGCGGCGGCGGCACAACGACGGTGCGAATATCGTCAAAGGGATTAATTCCACCGCTCGCCAGCCAGTAGTAGAGCCACATCGCGTGGGTGCCGGTTGGGAAGGTGTGGGCGAAGGTGTAGCTGCCCGGCGCCTGCTGGCCGATCAGTTTTTTCAGCCCGCCCAGGTCGGTGACGCCCTTCTCCTGCAGCTCGCTGGAGAGCGTTATCGCCTGACCGTTGCGGTTAAGGGTCATCAGATTGGCCATCGCCTGAGGTTTACTGGCGATCCCCAGCTCAAGGCCGTAGAGCATGCCGTACAGAATGTGCGCGGCGTCCAGCTCCCCGGCAACCAGCTTGTCGCGCACCGCCGCCCAGCTGGCCTCCTTGCTCGGGACGAGGGTGATACCGTACTTTTTATCGAATCCCTTCAGGGAAGCGATAGCTAAGGGGGCGCAGTCGGTCAGCGGAATAAAACCGACCCGCACGGTAGTCTGTTCCGGCTTATCCGACCCCGCCGCCCATGCCGCCTGCATCATGCCGGGCAGCAGCATCGCGCCGCCCAGCGTCGCCCCCGCCTGTAATAAACGCCGCCGTGAAATTGAAAACGTATCGCCCATACCCGCTCCAGAAACGCGCAAAAAAAAGCGCCCGGCGGTGCTTACGCACCGCTGGACGCCTTTATCCTTAGACATACGTGCCGCCGTTGGCCCGCTGCCCAAAACCTTTATTCACTCGTTTTATTTAATGCAAAGCCAATGCCAGATTTGCGGAGGCCCGGTTCACGCGCGTTGGCTCACTCGTCGGGGGCGTTTGAGGCAAAAATTGCACCGTCGGCTGGCAATATATGCCCGCTGATTGTGCATCTACTCCTTAGGTGGTACTTGCCATAGCGACTTCACCGTCAGCAGCGCGCGGGCAATCTCAACCATGCGCTGATTTTTGTCCATCGCCATTTTACGCAGCGCCTGCCAGGCCTGCTCCTCCTGCATTCCCTGGTGGGTCATCAGCACGCTTTTGGCTTTTTCAATCAGCTTGCGCTCTTCAAGCGCATCTTTTAACGACGCGAGCTGGGCGGAGAGCTGCTGTAGCTCATGGGCCTGCTGGCGCACCAGCGGCAACAGCTGCTTATCCAGCCGCAGGGCTATACCGTCCTCCTGCCAGTCGGCGGGCGGCATCTGGACCTCTCGATCGTCTCCCTCCAGCAGCGCATCGGCCGCGTTAAGCAGGTCTGCGATCAGCCGCTCTTCCACGCCGCGCAGCTGCTCAAGACGCTGGGTCTGAACGCAAAACCAGCGCAGCGCCGTTTCTCCCTCGTCCGGCGGCGGCTGGCGGGTGCAGGCGACCCGCCGCAGCTGTTCAATTTCCAGGCCGGCCTGGCACTGCTCAACAAACAGAACGGTTTGCGGCGAACTGGCTAAAGCCTGAAAAGTGTCAAAACAGGGCTGCTGGCCGTCAATGCGGTCCACCAGCTGCTGGCGCAGCTCATCGCTGAACTGTCCGCGGGCAAAGCCCAGCGCGCCCAGCGCGCGCTCCTGTCCGACCAGCTCTTTCCCCTGCATAAAGCTGTAAAGCGCGACCATCCGCCCGGCGATTTGCGGATCGTCGATACTGTCGTTGAGCTGCGGAACGATATTCAACAGGTGGCGGATAATGCGGCTAAACTGCCCGGTGGCCTCTTCGGCGGCAATCTCCAGGCCGCGCACGCGTTTACGCAACGCGACAAGCTGCGTCAGATACCACACCGCGCAGGCAATGCGCCAGCAGAGCGCGCTGCTGGCGGCATCGCGGGCAGGTTCCAGCGCCGCATAAAACCGCGTGAGCTGCTCATCAACCAGCGCCGCGCCCGCCCGGCACTCCGCCGCGTATAGTCTGCCGCCCGAGCATAGCCAGATATTTGACGCGCCGCGCTCGCACTGCAGCATATGCACCAGCGCGCTTATCTGGCCTGCCAGCGCCCCCTGCTGCGCCAGCTGGCGCAGCTGCCGCTTCTGTAAGCGACGCGCGCGCGCAAACCAGTCGACCACCTCAGGCGTATTACCCGCCACATTATTCATACCCTTCCCCCGGGTTAACGCTTTATACTTCAGCCAAGCAATAACCGTGCCTTATAGAAGGAGTCCTTATGCAACGTATTGTGATTATCGCTAACGGTGCCGCCTACGGCAGCGAATCCCTGTTCAATAGCCTGCGTCTGGCTATCGCCCTGCGCGAGCAGCAGTCTGACCTCGAACTGAAATTATTTTTAATGTCTGATGCGGTGACCGCCGGCCTGCGCGGACAGAAGCCAGCGGAAGGCTACAACATTCAGCAGATGCTGGAGATCCTCACCGCGCAAAACGTGCCGGTGAAGCTGTGTAAAACCTGCGCTGACGGCCGGGGAATCGGCGCGCTGCCGCTGATTGATGGAGTGGAGATTGGCACCCTCGTCGAGCTGGCGCAGTGGACGCTGGCGGCGGATAAAGTCCTGACCTTCTAAAAATCCGCCATTCAACGGGATTAAATATTAAGCTGGCGGCGTTTGTTAACCGAAAACAATGTCAGCTGAATGCTTTCAGGCACAACGTCATTTTTGTTTAATCTTTATTCCTTTTTTTGATCAAAATCAGCATCTGCCCCCCTCCCCTTTGGTGTTATGCACAGAGCAAAGTGTGAACAATATCACGCGGGTTAATGGGCTGGCAGGATGCTGTAGACAGAAACGGGGTCGAGATTAAATGGCAATGGTAAAAGCAAGTTTAACGTTGTTTGGCGGTGATACGTTGGTGGTGCGTTGTTCCGAACGCTGCCACATTCACCTGATGAGCGCCAAAGTGCCTGGCGATAGTCATGCGGATATTCTGAGTGTGCAGGACAGAGATAGCGCGTATCTGACCGTGCCTTACAGCGGCACCTGGAACGTTCTCATCGACAGCCACAGCCAGTCGCTGGAGCACTCCATCAGCTACGTTCCCGCCTGATAGCAAACGCCCGGGGAAACCCGGGCGATATACTCTTAAGCCAGCCCGGGCTGGCTGCTTTCCCCCAGCAGATGACGCACCTTGCCGACTAAATCGTCGAGGCAGGCATCGTACATCCCGAGTTTCCGCAGCTCCTGATCGAGCGAGAACAGATACTGAGCGTTGGTGCCAAGCGGGCCGCTGGCGCGCGCTATCAGCGGCGCAATCACCTGCGCGCTGGTGTCCGCCTCAAACAGCGGATGACGCGGGTCCATAATAAAAACTAATGCATTGACGGTGCGGCCATCGTCCAGATCCAGCTTACACCAGGTCGGCAGGTAGCAGCCGGTGATCATCTCCCGCTTCCACAGCAGGGTCAGCTCTTCTTCGAGAGTGTCATCAGGCAGGCGGTAGGCAACGCCGGTGGTGCGCCCGCCCTCTTTCAACGCCAGCATTCGACCCGGCTGAGTGGCGCTACCGCGTCCGGCGGTGAGCCGCAGGCAAAACGCGCGGTGCCAGCCCGGTAGCGTACCGGTACAGGACTCGCGATACTCCAGCGCCGGATTCCACATCAGCGAACCGTAGCCAAAGATCCACACCGAGCCATCGTCCGGACGACAGGCCAGGGTCGCCGCCAAAGAGGCTGCGCGCTGCTCTGCCGACCAAAGAAGCGATTCCTCAATAGCGCCAAACGCCGTTTTACAATCCGCATTCAGTAAGAAATCACGCGTTAACACTTTCTACTACCTCCGCCACTGCCCGCTTCCCGGCGATTATCTGGTGCCATCCGTGAAGTATTGCCGAATTATTATCCAGCTTTATTTGACAATAAGCAATGAACGAGCCGCGGGCAAGGGCTCAGGCAGCACATGACGTAGCAAAAGCGATTACTTCTTCTTATGCCACTTATCATCATCGCCTTTTTGGTACTCATTTTTCACCGCCGCCCAGGCGACTTTGTGCGCCGTCTCTTCACGGCTGGCGTCATCGCGTCGGTCTTCTTTATGCTTATACTGGTCCCAGGCGCTGTTAAAGGCCTCTTTGTAAATCTCCTGGGCATGCGCAGGCAGAACGTGCTGAACGCTGTCGGGTAATTCACTTTTGTTGCTATAGGGCATGGCGACCTCCAGATTTAAGGTGAATAGTCAGTCTGTCAGGCGATTTACCGGCTGACAAGGCGATGGATAAATGAGAAAGATGTTTTAGTAATTATCTGAATAATAAATACAAAACGATAGTAACCGCAGTTTATGGCAATCTACCACTTTTCCATGGTCAGAGTGGTAAATTTAAGTAAAAAAACAAAGTAGTTCGATCAATGTCTGTTATTTTATTAACTTACAGTATCTATAATTATAACACCTGCACACCTGGAGATAATTCATGACCGATGCACATGAGGCGGTGAAAACCCGCCACAAGGAGACCACCCTCGCCTTTCCGGTTCTGGCGCTGGCGGTGCTGTTTTTCTGGGGAAGCAGCCAGTCACTGCCAGTGGTCGTTGCCATTAATATCCTGGCGCTGGTCGGGATTCTGAGCAGCGCGTTCAGCGTTGTTCGCCACGCCGACGTTCTGGCGCACCGCCTTGGCGAACCCTATGGTTCGTTAATTTTAAGCCTTTCAGTAGTTATTCTCGAAGTCAGCCTGATTTCCGCATTAATGGCCACCGGCGACGCCGCGCCGACCCTGATGCGAGATACGCTTTATTCAATCATCATGATTGTTACCGGCGGGCTGGTAGGTTTTTCTTTATTGTTGGGCGGGCGCAAATTCGCCACCCAGTATATGAATCTGTTCGGCCTTAAACAGTACCTCATCGCCCTCTTTCCGCTGGCGATCATCGTCCTGGTCTTTCCCATGGCGCTGCCCGGGGCTAATTTCACTACCGGCCAGGCGCTGCTGGTTGCGCTGATCTCCGCCGCCATGTACGGCGTGTTCCTGCTGATTCAAACGAAAACGCACCAGAGCCTGTTTGTTTACGAACACGAGGATGACGGCGACGACGATGACCCGCATCACGGCAAACCGTCGGCCCATAGCAGCAAGTGGCACACCGCCTGGCTGCTGGTACACCTGGTTGCGGTTATCGCCGTGACTAAAATGAACGCCAATCCGCTGGAGACGCTGCTGACCAGCATGAATGCCCCCGTCGCCTTTACCGGCTTCCTGGTCGCGCTGCTGATCCTCTCTCCGGAAGGCCTTGGCGCGCTGAAAGCGGTCCTGAACAATCAGGTCCAGCGGGCGATGAACCTGTTCTTCGGCTCCGTGCTGGCCACCATTTCCCTGACGGTGCCGGTGGTGACGCTTATCGCCTTCCTCACCGGCAACGAACTGCGCTTTGGCCTTGGCGCGCCGGAAATGGTGGTGATGGTCGCCTCGCTGCTGCTGTGCCAGATATCGTTCTCTACCGGGCGTACCAACGTGCTGAACGGCGCGGCGCACCTGGCGCTGTTCGCCGCCTACCTGATGACCATTTTTGCCTGAACCTCCCCCGGCGGCGTCCGCCTGTCGGGGAGATAAAAAAGCCTGCCGGTTTTGCAACGGGCAGGCTTTTGTCATTTCAGCGACGGTTACTTGCTGGTATCGAGCTCATCGAAGCCTTTAACCAGATCGTCGATGGCTTTCATCTGCTTGAGGAACGGCTCCAGTTTATCCAGCGGCAGCGCGGACGGACCGTCGCATTTCGCGTGCTCCGGATCCGGATGCGCTTCAATAAACAGGCCGGCGATACCCACCGCCATCCCGGCGCGCGCCAGTTCGGCAACCTGCGCGCGGCGTCCGCCGGAAGCGGCGCCAAACGGGTCGCGGCACTGCAGAGCGTGAGTAACGTCGAAGATAACCGGTGAGTTATTGGAGGCTTTCTTCATCACGCCAAAGCCCAGCATGTCGACGACCAGGTTATCGTAGCCGAAGTTCGCGCCGCGATCGCAAAGGATCACTTTGTCGTTGCCGCCTTCGATAAACTTATCGACGATATTGCCCATCTGGCCCGGGCTCACGAACTGCGGTTTTTTCACGTTGATCACCGCGCCGGTTTTCGCCATCGCTTCAACCAGATCGGTCTGACGGGCGAGGAACGCAGGCAGCTGAATAACGTCCACCACGTCAGCGACCGGCTGAGCCTGGCTGGCTTCGTGAACGTCGGTGATGATTTTCACGCCGAACGTTTGTTTCAGCTCCTGGAAAATCTTCATCCCTTCTTCCAGCCCCGGCCCGCGATAGGAGTGGATGGAAGAACGGTTAGCTTTATCAAAAGAGGCTTTAAACACATAAGGAATGCCCAGCTTCTGCGTGACGGTCACGTAGTGTTCGCAGATACGCATCGCCAGATCGCGGGATTCCAGCACGTTCATGCCACCAAACAGCACGAATGGCAGGTCGTTTGCTACGTTGATATCACCAATGCTAACCACTTTTTGTTTCATAAGTTCGCCTTATCAGGGTGTAACCGGAATGGTTTCAGACTAATGCAATGTAATTTGTTTGTGCGAAATGGTGTTGATCTGCGCGCGGATCATCTCGCTGATGGGATCCTCCGGGCACTGTTCAACGAAGTAACTGAGGTCCTGCAGCGCCACGTGATCGCAATCCAGCTGGGCGTATATCAGTCCCCGGTCGCGAATTTCGTACGGGTCTTCCGGATTGAACTGCAGCAGCGCTTCGCTGGTCCGTAACGCCAGCTCCATCTGCCGCTCTTCCATCAGCGCCGATTTGAGCGTGTCGAGCAGCTTGCGGATCACTTCCGCGTTGTCGGCTTCATCGAGGTCTTCGTTAAACAGCTCGGCGACCGGACTAATATTGCCCTTCAGCCACACTTCCAGCGTATGCTCGTTGAGCGTTTCGCCGTTAAATGGATTAATGAGCCACATCTCTTCGCTCTCTTCAGGGTCGGCGCGCAGCAGCATCTGGGTCGGAAAAATCACCGGCACCACCGGCAGCGCCAGACGCTGAGCAATCCACAGCAGGATTGCGCCTAGCGATACCGCGCTACCCTGACGATTGTTCAGGACTTTATCAAGCCAGAGCACGTCGGACAGGCGGTAAACGCCGCGCGAATCGCTAAAGCCCCAGTCATGATAGAAAAGCTCCAGCAGACGTTCTATCTGGCGCTCCTGGTCCCACGAAGAGGCAATCTCCTCACGCGCCAGGCCCAGCAGCCGCTCCAGCTCATCCTGCACATAGTGCGTCGGAAAATCGTCGCGGATTAATTCAGAAATGAGGACCATGCCGTCGCATAACGGCGCTTTATTAAATTCGAAATCAGCTAACGACCTCATGCCTTACCCCAGTAACGGTGTTCTTGTGATGGCGAGTTGAATAATGATAAACAACACCACCAGGGCCAGCAGAAAGGCGACAAACCGGCTCTGCTGACTGCGCTGGCGACGACGGCCCAGCGCGATAAATCCCAATGCGATATAAATGATAACGCCAAACAGCTTCTCAGTCAGCCATGTACCCTCTTCGGTAAACGGCAGATAGTGCGTTATTGCCATTAATCCGGCGCCGCTGAGAAACAGCAGCGTATCGCTACAGTGCGGCGCGATACGAACCCAGCGCTGGTCGAGCAGACGGTTTCCGCTCCAGCTCCACCAGTAGCGCAGCACGAACAGGCTCACCGAAACCACCACGCAGGCGATATGCAGATACAGTACCGCGTTAAACAGATTCATACGCCTCCCTGATATTGCCCGAGCGTCAGACGCTCGTTGTCTCCGTAGTCGCGACAGGTGGCAATATTGCCATAACCCGCCGCGCGAAAGATTGCGCGCACCGCTTCCCCCTGCGTCCAGCCGTGTTCCAGCAGCATCACGCCGCCGGCAGCCAGATAGCGGCGGCCTTCGCGGATGATATGCGCCAGATCGGCCAGACCGCCATCGGCGGCGACCAGCGCCGTTTTCGGCTCAAAGCGCACATCGCCCTGCGCAAGATGCGGGTCGGTTTCATCGATATAGGGCGGATTGCTGACGATGATGTCGAACTGCTGCCCGGCGAGCGCGCTAAACCAGTGGCTTTGCAGTATCCTGACGTTAGGGATAGCGAGATGTTCAGCGTTACGCGCCGCCAGCGCCACCGCGTCGGGCATTACGTCAACGGCGGTGACGTGGCAATCGGGGCGTTCGCTGGCCAGCGCCAGAGCGATGGCGCCGGTGCCGGTGCCGAGATCGAGAATGCGGCACGGCTTGTCGGATAACCGCGCCAGCGTCTGTTCAACCAGGCATTCGGTATCCGGACGCGGGATCAGCGTGGCGGGAGAAACGAACAGCGGCAGCGACCAGAATTCGCGCTGGCCCACCAGATGAGCCACCGGCTCGCCCAGGGCGCGACGGCTGAGCAGCGTTTCCAGCTCGGCGGCCTGCGCCGCCGTCAGCGCCGTTTCGCCAAAGGCGAGAATATAGGTCCGCGCCCTGCCGGTCACGTGACCCAGCAGGATTTCGGCATCCCGGCGCGGGCTTTCACTTTGGCTCAGGCGGACGATGGCCTGCGTCAGCCACTGCTGAAAAGTCATCATTCCTGCTCGGAAAGGGCGGCCAGCTGATCGGCCTGATATTCCTGAACGATCGGCTCAATCAGCATATCCAGCTTGCCTTCCATCGCTTCGTCCAGACGGTAAAGCGTCAGGTTGATGCGGTGATCGGTCACGCGGCCCTGCGGAAAGTTATAGGTGCGGTTACGATCGCTGCGATCGCCGCTGCCCAGCAGGTTACGACGCTCTGAGGCTTCCGCCTGCTGGCGCCTGGAGACTTCCGCGGCGCGAATACGCGCGCCAAGCACCGACAGCGCTTTGGCTTTGTTTTTGTGCTGAGAACGTTCGTCCTGACACTCGACGACGATGCCGGTCGGCAGGTGGGTAATACGGATCGCCGAGTCGGTGGTGTTAACGTGCTGACCGCCCGCGCCGGAGGAGCGGAAGGTATCGATGCGCAGATCGCTCGGGTTGATATCCGGCATTTCGGCTTCCGGCAGCTCCGGCATGACCGCCACTGTGCAGGCGGAGGTATGGATACGCCCCTGGGATTCGGTGGCCGGTACGCGCTGTACGCGATGGCCACCGGATTCGAACTTCAGTCGCCCATAGACGCCGTCGCCGCTGATTTTGGCAATCACTTCTTTAAAGCCGCCGTGCTCGCCTTCGTTGGCGCTCATGATTTCCACGCGCCAGCGGCGTGATTCCGCGTAACGGCTGTACATACGGAACAGATCGCCCGCGAACAGCGCCGCTTCATCGCCGCCGGTACCGGCGCGAACTTCAACAAACGCGTTACGCTCGTCGTCCGGGTCTTTTGGCAGCAGCAGAACCTGCAGCTGCTGCTCCATCTGCTCACCCTTTTCTTTCGCTTCGCGCAGCTCTTCCTGCGCCATTTCGCGCATTTCCGGGTCGTCGAGCATCATCTGCGCGGCTTCGATATCATCCTGCAGCTGACGCCAGTCGGTGTAGCAGCGGGCGACATCGCTCAGCTGTGCGTATTCGCGCGACAATGCGCGAAATTTATCCTGATCGGCGATGGTTGCGGCATCGCCGAGTAGCGCCTGAACTTCCTCATGGCGTTCGTAAAGGGCTTCCAGTTTGGCAACAATAGAAGGCTTCATAGGCGTGAATTCACCCTGTCCTAAAAAAGAGAGAAAGGTGCGCTATTCCAGCCCGAGGCTGTTGCGCAGAATATGCAGGCGTTCATCATCCCCGTCACGGGCGGCCTGCTGAAGAGATTTGGTTGGCGAGTGGATCAGGCGGTTAGTCAGCTTACGTGCCAGATCCTGCATGATTTCCTGCGCATCGCCGCCCTGATTGAGCGCAGCCAGCGCTTTTGCCGTCAGCTCCTCGCGGACCTGTTCGGCCTGGGAGCGATATTCGCGGATAGTCTCGCTGGCGCTCTGAGCGCGCAGCCAGGCCATAAATTCGCTGGCTTCCTGCTCGACAATGGTTTCCGCCTGCACCGCCGCGGCTTTACGCTGCGCCAGATTGTGCTGAATGATGTTTTGCAGATCGTCCACGCTGTAGAGATAGGCGTTCGCCAGCTTGCCAACCTCCGGTTCGACATCGCGCGGAACGGCGATATCCACCAGCAGCATCGGCTGATTGCGGCGCGCCTTCAGCGCGCGCTCCACCATCCCTTTGCCAATAATCGGCAGCGGGCTGGCGGTAGAACTAATAATGATATCCGCTTCTTTTAGCCGTTCGTCGATGTCGCTCAGGGCGATCACCTCCGCGCCGACTTCATCGGCCAGCGCCTGAGCGCGCTCGCGGGTGCGGTTAGCAATCACCATCTTGCGCACCTTATGCTCGCGCAGATGGCGGGCCACCAGCTCGATAGTCTCACCGGCGCCAACCAGCAGCACGGTCACGCTGGAGAGTGATTCGAAGATTTGTCGCGCCAGGGTACAGGCGGCAAACGCCACGGAGACCGCGCTGGCGCCGATATCGGTTTCGGTACGCACGCGTTTGGCCACCGAGAACGACTTCTGGAACATGCGCTCCAGCTCGCTAACGTTCAGGTGACCACGGCTGGAGTCGGCAAAGGCTTTTTTCACCTGCCCGAGGATCTGCGGCTCGCCCAGCACCAGCGAATCCAGGCCGCTGGCGACGCGCATCAGATGGCTAACCGCCTCGTTGTCCTGATGCCAGTAGAGGCTTTTGCGCAGGTCGTCTTCATTTAAACCGTGGTAGTCGCACAGCCAGCGGATAAGCACTTCCTGAAGGTTATCCTGCTCTTCGACGCTGAGATAGAGTTCCGTGCGGTTACAGGTCGACAGCACCACCCCGCCCTGCACCATTGGCTGGGCCAGCAAGCTCTCCAGCGCCTGATCGAGCGTATCCGGCGAAAACGTTACGCGTTCTCGCAGCGCTACAGGAGCTGTTTTGTGGTTAATGCCAAGAGCTAAAAGCGTCATTGTGAGGGAGTAGTACCAGCGTTGCTAAGGTTAGTCTGCAGGCATCATACAGGATGCGCGTAATCAATAAAAGAGAGGCTCCCCTTTTGGAGTAATAGCTAATCTGTAATAGCCATTAACGGTAATTTTTTGATTTCAGACAACTTGAACGTAGACGCTACCGTCCGGCAACGCTAGCATTAATGGTTATAATTGTAACCCGCTACACAAATCGGCCGCCTGTTTCTCCCATTCGCCGCATTTCACTGTAGACATCAAGGATTTGTCATCATTATGAATCGACTGTTCCGCCTGTTGCCGCTGGCAAGCCTCGTTCTGACCGCCTGTGCGATTAATGCTCCGAAAGGGCCGGGTAAAAGCCCGGATTCTCCACAGTGGCGTCAGCACCAGCAAGATGTCCGCAATCTTAATCAGTTCCAGACGCGCGGCGCTTTTGCTTATCTTTCTGATGAGCAAAAAGTCTATGCCCGCTTCTTCTGGCAGCAAACCGGCCAGGACCGCTACCGCCTGCTGCTGACTAACCCCCTCGGCAGCACCGAGCTGTCGTTAACCGCCCAGCCGGGCAGCGTGCAGCTGATTGACAATAAAGGCCAGACCTACACGGCGACCGACGCCGAAGAGATGATTGGCCGCCTGACCGGCATGCCGATTCCGCTCAACAGCCTGCGCCAGTGGATTATTGGCCTGCCGGGCGAGGCCACCGACTACTCGCTTGACGACCAGTACCGCCTGCGCGAGCTGAACTACACGCAAAACGGCAAAACCTGGCACGTCACCTACGGTGGCTACACCTCGGACACCA
This sequence comes from Klebsiella sp. CN_Kp106, assembly GCF_040064575.1. Taxonomy (NCBI): domain Bacteria; kingdom Pseudomonadati; phylum Pseudomonadota; class Gammaproteobacteria; order Enterobacterales; family Enterobacteriaceae; genus Klebsiella; species Klebsiella sp. CN_Kp106. Next base: position 121,719 of record NZ_JBEAIG010000050.1, read on the forward strand.
AACCTTCGCTACCGGCCAATATGGAGCTTAACGACGGCAGTCAGCGCATCAAGCTGAAAATGGATAACTGGATTGTGAAATGATGACCCGCTGGCCTTCTCCCGCAAAGCTGAATCTGTTTTTGTATATTACCGGGCAGCGCGCCGACGGTTACCACACCCTGCAGACGCTGTTTCAGTTTCTGGATTATGGCGACACGCTGATGATTGAACCGCGCGACGATGGCCAGCTGCGTCTGCTGACGCCGGTTGACGGCGTGCCGGATGAAGAGAACCTGATTATTCGCGCGGCCAGGCTTTTAATGCAGGCCGCAGCCCAGGCCGGGAAGCTTCCTGCGAGCAGCGGCGCCGATATCAGCATCGACAAGGTTCTTCCGATGGGCGGCGGCCTCGGCGGCGGTTCGTCCAACGCCGCGACCGTACTGGTGGCGCTGAATCACTTATGGGGCTGCCATCTCTCGGAAGATGAGCTGGCGGCGTTGGGTCTGCAGCTGGGCGCCGACGTGCCGGTGTTCGTGCGCGGCCATGCGGCCTTTGCCGAAGGCGTCGGGGAAATTCTCACCCCGGCCGAACCGGAGGAAAAATGGTATCTGGTGGCCCATCCGGGAGTGAGCATTCCCACGCCGATCATTTTTCGCGATCCGGAACTCCCGCGCAATACCCCGTCAAGGTCAATTAATACGTTATTAAAATGTAAATTCGGCAATGATTGCGAGGTTATCGCAAGAAAACGTTTTCGTGAGGTTGATGCAGCGCTTTCCTGGCTGTTAGAATATGCGCCGTCGCGCCTGACTGGCACCGGTGCATGTGTGTTTGCTGAATTTGACACTGAATCCGCCGCTCGTCAGGTGCTTGAAAAAGCCCCGGCATGGCTGCATGGCTTCGTAGCGCGAGGTGTTAATATCTCTCCGCTCAAGCAGGCGCTGCGCTAAGTTCTGCTCATTATAGCAAATTTGGTGAAAACGCCGGGGAAACTGAGTTACGGTGACAACGTCACCCTGTTCCAGACGTTGCATCGGGCTCTTTAAATACACCGCCTGGATGAAATCGTGCCCACCCGCACCGTTTTTGGCCCATTTCATCCACCACTGGACGCATGCCTGAGGTTCTTCTCGTGCCTGATATGAAGCTTTTTGCTGGTAACGCCACCCCGGAACTAGCACAACGTATTGCCAACCGCCTGTACACTTCTCTTGGCGACGCCGCTGTAGGTCGTTTTAGCGACGGCGAAGTCAGCGTACAAATCAATGAAAACGTACGCGGTGGTGATATTTTCATCATCCAGTCCACTTGTGCTCCCACCAACGACAACCTGATGGAACTGGTTGTTATGGTTGATGCTCTGCGTCGTGCTTCGGCAGGTCGTATCACCGCTGTTATCCCCTACTTCGGTTATGCTCGCCAGGACCGTCGTGTTCGTTCTGCTCGTGTGCCTATCACCGCGAAAGTGGTTGCTGACTTCCTGTCCAGCGTCGGCGTTGACCGCGTTCTGACCGTTGACCTGCACGCAGAACAAATTCAGGGCTTCTTTGACGTTCCGGTGGATAACGTATTCGGCAGCCCGATCCTGCTGGAAGATATGCTGCAGCTGAACCTGGATAACCCTATCGTGGTTTCTCCGGACATCGGCGGCGTGGTTCGCGCTCGCGCTATCGCCAAGCTGCTGAACGATACCGATATGGCTATCATCGACAAACGCCGTCCGCGCGCTAACGTTTCTCAGGTGATGCACATCATCGGTGACGTCGCCGGCCGTGACTGCGTAATGGTTGACGATATGATCGATACCGGCGGTACCCTGTGTAAAGCTGCGGAAGCGCTGAAAGAGCGCGGCGCGAAACGCGTATTCGCCTACGCCACGCACCCGATCTTCTCCGGCAACGCCATCCAGAACATCAAAAACTCTGTGATTGACGAATTCGTCGTCTGCGATACCATTCCGCTGACGCCGGAAATCAAAGCGCTGGAAAAGGTACGTACTCTGACGCTGTCTGGTATGCTGGCCGAAGCGATTCGTCGTATCAGCAACGAAGAATCTATCTCTGCTATGTTCGAACATTAATCGAGCCCGGCTCAAAAACCCGCTGCGGCGGGTTTTTTTGTCTCTGAACCTTTTATTCTCCACAAAATCATTCGGCATGCGTCAAGGCGGCAAGTGAATGAATCTCCGGCAGCGTACAGGCAGTACGAGACCGGGATAAATGAACGCAGCCAACACAGAGGCATCCCGAAGGATGACGTGGAAATGACCGATGCCTCCTTCACCTGCCATTTAGTTGACAGATGATGCGCTCATGGATGAAACATTATTGTGAACAGATTATTTTCCTCACATGTGATGCCTTTCCGCGCCCTCATCGACGCTTGTTGGAAAGAAAAATATACCGCTTCGCGGTTTACTCGTGATGTGATTGCCGGAATTACCGTCGGGATTATCGCTATCCCGCTGGCGATGGCGCTGGCAATTGGCAGCGGGGTGGCGCCGCAGTACGGTCTCTATACCTCCGCGGTGGCGGGGATCGTGATTGCGTTAACCGGCGGCTCGCGCTTCAGCGTGTCCGGTCCAACCGCCGCTTTTGTGGTGATCCTCTACCCGGTCTCGCAGCAGTTCGGGCTCGCCGGGCTGCTGGTCGCCACCTTGATGTCGGGGATCTTCCTGATTCTTTTCGGCCTGGCGCGCTTTGGCCGCCTGATTGAGTATATTCCGCTATCGGTCACCCTCGGCTTCACCTCCGGGATCGGTATCACCATCGGTACCATGCAAATTAAAGATTTTCTCGGTCTGCAGATGGCCCACGTGCCTGAACATTATCTGCAGAAAGTCGGCGCGCTGGCGATGGCGCTGCCGACCATTAACCCCGGCGATGCCGCCATCGGCGTTGTCACGCTGGGCACGCTGATTATCTGGCCGCGTCTGGGGATTCGTCTGCCGGGCCACCTGCCGGCCCTGCTGGCGGGCTGCGCGGTGATGGGCGTGGTCAACCTGCTTGGCGGGCACGTCGCCACCATCGGCTCTCAGTTCCACTATATTCTCGCCGACGGCAGCCAGGGCAACGGTATTCCGCAGCTGCTGCCGCAGCTGGTGCTGCCGTGGGATATGCCCGGTTCAGACTTTACCCTCAGCTGGTCCTCGCTGCAGGCGCTGCTGCCGGCGGCGTTTTCCATGGCCATGCTCGGGGCGATTGAGTCCCTGCTGTGCGCCGTGGTGCTGGACGGCATGACCGGCACCAAACACAAGGCCAATAGCGAGCTGATTGGCCAGGGGCTCGGCAATATCGTCGCGCCGTTCTTCGGCGGCATTACCGCCACCGCCGCTATCGCCCGCTCGGCGGCCAACGTTCGCGCCGGGGCGACCTCGCCGGTTTCCGCCGTGATCCACGCGCTGCTGGTGATCATGGCGCTGCTGGTGCTTGCCCCTCTGCTCTCCTGGCTGCCGCTTTCCGCGATGGCGGCGCTGCTGCTGATGGTGGCATGGAATATGAGCGAAGCGCACAAGGTCGTTAACCTGCTGCGCTATGCGCCAAAAGACGACATTATCGTCATGCTGATGTGTATGTCGCTGACCGTCCTGTTTGATATGGTCATCGCTATTAGCGTCGGTATTGTGCTGGCTTCCCTGCTGTTTATGCGCCGGATCGCGCGGATGACCCGCCTCGCGCCGGTCAACGTCGAGGTTCCCGATGACGTACTGGTGCTGCGCGTCATTGGTCCGCTGTTTTTCGCCGCCGCGGAAGGGTTGTTTACCGATCTGGAAACGCGGATTGCTGGCAAGCGTATCGTCGTGCTGAAGTGGGATGCGGTGCCGGTGCTGGATGCCGGCGGGCTGGATGCCTTCCAGCGCTTCGTGAATAAGCTGCCGGAAGGCTGTGAGCTACGCGTGTCGAACCTGGAATTTCAGCCCCTGCGTACCCTGGCGCGGGCAGGCGTTAAGCCGATTCCGGGCCGCCTGAGCTTCTACCCGGACCGCAGCGCCGCGCTGGAGGATATTTAATTACCCGGCGGCAGGCCCCGGCGCCTGCCGCATCATTACGCCAATCGCCTGCTGAAGCCAGCCAAGCACCTCCGGCGTCATCCACGTTCCCTTCATCAAATGCGGCTCCCGCTCCATGGCATAACGAAACTTCTGCTGCGTGTGCGGATCCTTTCCCGCGTAAGACTGGAACAGCGCCAGCCAGCGCTGCGCCAGCTGCTGACCTTCCGCTGAGGCAGGCTCCCGCTTCTCACGACAGGCCCGATGCAGCTCGGCCACCAGCGCCGGCCACTCCATCAGGCGATCGAAATAGTGCTGCCGTGTAAAAGCCAGCTCTTCGGCGTTCAGATAGCGCGCCCAGATGGCCAGCTTGCTTTCGGCAAAAGCACGGGTAATGAAATCAATCATCTCCGGCGTTACCCCGGTTTGTTCGCGCATCTGCGGTTCGGCGGCGTGCATCTCATTCAGGCGAGTCAGAAACTCCGGCCTGCCGGCGGTATCCTGCTCCAGCTGCGCCATCCAGCGGGTGGCCAGCGCAATCGCCCGAGGCTCATCGGCCGGACAGCGTTCGCCCATAAGCTGCTGCGCTTCACCTACCAGCTCCAGCCATATCTGGTTACGCTGCGCATCCTGCTCTGCGAACGGCAGCACCTGTAATTCCTGTTGACTAAACCAGCGATCGTACATTTTCATCAGCTCCAGCGTTTGTAGCCAGGACTCCAGGTCGGGCTCGTCTCCGCTGTCCAGCTCTTCACGCAGCAGCGCCAGGCGCTGGCGCAGCGTGGAGAGGGTTTGCAGCTGCCGGTCGAGGGTGGCGATCTGCTTGACCAGCAGGTCGGACAGCGAGAAGGCGTCCCGGTCGAGATAGTCCTTGATAGTGGCGAGTTCCAGCCCGGCCTGCGCCAGCGCTTTGATCATATGCAGTCGCTGAACGGCCGCCAGATTATAGAGCCGGTAACCCGCCGCGCTTCTGGCCGAAGGCGTCAGCAGTCCCGTTTGTTCATAGTGATGTAGCGTGCGGACGGTTATGCCGGCGCGCTTCGCCAGTTCACCCACCTGAATTAACATGACTGCTCCTTTCGTTTACCAGTGGCGCCACTCTGCTGCCTGACGTGACGTCAGGGTCAAGCGTTCTGTACAGGAATTGTATTAGGCAGGCGGTGCCGAAGAAAGACGAAGAGAGAAAGGAGGATTTGAGACACCAACAGGCGGGCAGCCTGAACGGGCGGCATGAAAACGCACCAGCCGTTCACAACGGCTGGCGGTCTGGAATTCACTCAGCTGTGGCGATGCTGATCGCGGCGGCAGCGTTTATCGTAGTGGCGAACCCACCAGTATCTGTCGCTAACCTGTTCATGACCGCCGATACGGGCGCCAGCCAGCCACAGTACCGCGCCGACAAAGATACTCAAGATCGCGCCGTGTGCGAAAAACTGCGGCAGGTCAAGCTGCGGAAGCTGGTTTAAAATAGAATAACCAACGCCGACAACCATGACGACCAACCCCAACCCCATCAGCACATTACCGAGTAACGAAGCGTTTCTGCGTTTCATATGTCACCTCCGGAACCTTGGGTTGCATGGGAATATCCCCAAATCTTATAGGTGTAGTATAGACAATGGCCAATATAGCGATTGCGTGGACGATCACAGAAGCGAACATCTTGCCAACAAAAGTTTACAAATAACCCACTGAACAACATCAAATTCTAATTATTCAAACCCGTGATTATCTGTGGCAGGTGCGTTTCGCTGGCAGAATTTTGTCAACCGCGCGCGCAGACAGTACACTACGCGCCAGAGAACGATCCAAGCAGGATAAAAAAGTGAGCATAAAATTAATTGTCGGCCTGGCGAACCCCGGCGCTGAATACGCGGCGACGCGACATAACGCCGGCGCCTGGTACGTGGATTTACTGGCTGAACGCCACCGCGCGCCGCTGCGCGAAGAGAGCAAATTCTTCGGCTACACCTCGCGGATTAACCTTGCCGGCGAGGATGTCCGCCTGCTGGTGCCGACCACCTTTATGAACCTGAGCGGCAAAGCCGTCGGCGCGATGGCGACCTTCTTTCGCATCAACCCGGACGAAATCCTGGTCGCCCACGATGAGCTCGACTTACCGCCAGGCGTGGCTAAGTTCAAGCTGGGCGGCGGCCACGGCGGCCATAATGGCCTGAAAGACATCATCAGCAAGCTGGGCAATAACCCGAACTTTCACCGCTTACGCGTGGGAATCGGCCATCCGGGCGATAAAAATAAAGTTGTCGGTTTTGTGCTGGGCAAGCCCCCCGCCAGTGAACAGAAGCTGATTGATGAGGCCGTTGACGAAGCGGTACGCTGCACCGAGGTGTGGCTGAAGGATGGCCTGACCAAGGCGACCAACCGTTTACACGCTTTTAAAGCGCAATAACCGGTCGGCGTGCGGAATTTTTGTCACGCACCGTGTATAATAGGCGAAGCTATTTACTTTTCTGCAATCTGTTCACTGTAACAGGTTGATTATCCAAAGATTAAGGTGATTTAAATCATGGGATTCAAATGCGGTATCGTCGGTTTGCCCAACGTCGGCAAATCCACCCTGTTCAATGCGCTCACTAAAGCGGGTATTGAAGCGGCCAACTTCCCCTTCTGTACCATTGAGCCGAACACCGGTGTCGTGCCGATGCCCGATCCGCGTCTGGACAAACTGGCTGAAATCGTCAAACCACAGCGTATTCTGCCGACCACGATGGAATTCGTTGATATCGCAGGCCTCGTTAAAGGCGCGTCGAAAGGTGAAGGCCTGGGCAACCAGTTCCTGACCAACATCCGCGAAACCGAAGCTATCGGTCACGTAGTGCGCTGCTTCGAAAACGACAACATCATCCACGTTAACAATAAAGTGGATCCGGCTGACGATATTGACGTTATCAACACCGAGCTGGCGCTCTCCGACCTGGACACCTGCGAGCGCGCTATCCACCGCGTGCAGAAGAAAGCCAAAGGCGGCGATAAAGACGCGAAAGCCGAGCTGGCGGCGCTGGAAAAATGCCTGCCGCACCTTGAGAACGCCGGCATGCTGCGTTCGCTGAAGAACCTGACTGAAGAAGACAAAGCGGCGATTAAATACCTGAGCTTCCTGACCCTGAAGCCGACCATGTATATCGCCAACGTCAACGAAGACGGCTTTGAGAACAACCCTTATCTCGATAAAGTTCGCGAAATTGCCGCCGCCGAAGGTTCTGTGGTGGTCGCCGTTTGCGCCGCCGTTGAGTCCGATATCGCCGAGCTGGACGATGCCGACCGCGATGAGTTTATGGCCGAGCTGGGTCTCGAAGAGCCGGGCCTGAACCGCGTTATCCGCGCCGGCTACGAGCTGCTGAACCTGCAGACCTACTTTACCGCAGGGGTGAAGGAAGTGCGCGCCTGGACTATCCCCGTCGGCGCCACTGCTCCGCAGGCCGCGGGTAAAATCCACACCGACTTTGAAAAAGGCTTTATCCGCGCGCAGACCATCGCCTATGAAGACTTTATTACCTATAAAGGCGAACAGGGTGCCAAAGAAGCCGGGAAAATGCGCGCTGAAGGTAAAGACTACATCGTGAAAGATGGCGATGTGATGAACTTCCTGTTCAACGTCTAAGCGTTTCTTCGCCGTCATGCCATCCACAAAATCCACGCGTTCGCGTGGATTTTTTATTGCCCGCCGTTCCCGTCAGTTCTGACCCGCCGCCAGCGAATATTTCTTTATTTTGCGATACAGCGTGGCGATGCCGATGCCCAGCTCATCCGCCGCCTGCTTTTTATTACTGTAGCGAGAGAGCGCATCGCGGATCATCTGCCGCTCCATCTCCTCCAGCGCCGTCACGTTCTCCTCCTGAGTGAGGGTCGCTGGCGCTGAAGCCGACGACGTCGCCTGGCTCGCCGCTTCACCGCTGCTTAACAGATTCGGCGGCAGCAGCGACATATCGATGATTTCTCCCGACGGCACCACGTTGACCAGGTACTCCATCAGGTTGCTGAGTTCGCGAATATTGCCCGGCCAGCGATAGCGCTTAAGGAAATCGATCACGTCCTGCGCGACGCCGGGATAAACCAGATTGAGACGACCGGTGTGCAGATGCAGGAAATAGTGAATCAGCAGCTCAATGTCGTCCTGACGTTCGCGCAGCGGCGGCAGGCGCAGCGGAATCACGTTCAGACGATAGTAGAGATCTTCGCGGAACTTCCCTTCCGCGATGTACTGTTCCAGGTTTTGATTGGTCGCGGATATGATACGAATATCGACCTGAACCGGATGGCTGGCGCCCACCGGCTGAATCTCACGTGACTCAATGGCCCGCAGCAGCTTGGCCTGCAGAGTGAGCGGCATATCGCCAATTTCGTCAAGAAACAGCGTCCCGCTATTGGCCGCCTGAATCAGGCCGGTCTTACCGTTTGCCGATGCGCCGGTAAACGCCCCCTTCACGTAGCCAAACAGTTCGCTTTCTAACAGCTGCTCGGGTATCGCGGCGCAGTTAATCGCGATAAAGGGCTTCGCGTGGCGATCGCTGAGCTTATGGATAGCGCGGGCAACCACCTCTTTCCCGGTCCCACTTTCACCGGCAATCATCACGCTGGAGGGGCTCGGGGCCACGCGGCTGATCAGCTTTTTAAGCTGCCGCATAGGTCGACACTCTCCCACCATCGCCTCAATCTGCGGCCCTTCCTGCCCGCAGCTGAAATCGGCCGAAGAGTGCGACTGATGGAACGCCATTAAAAATAACCACTGATCCTGCACCGCGTGCAGCTGGCCGATAATGAGCTCCTTGCGATCGTCAAAGGAGATAATGTGCTGCATATGGCCGTGCTTGAAATTATCTTCGAAGGTCAACGGCTGAAACTGGATTGACTTACCAATCACCTGCCCCTGAGTGACGCTCATTATTTTCAAAGCGGCCTGGTTGGCAAATTTGACTCTTTGATCGTTACCCACGACCAGAACGCCCTGATCCATATTTTCGATCATGGTTAAAAATATTTTATGGATATTGTCGCCGACCGCCCGCTCCTGCAAAAAGCGGGAAACGAATATGGTTGAGACATGACGAACATAATCAGAAAACTCCTGGATATTCGCATTTATACGTTCCTGCTGCTCGCGCGTCAGCGCAACCAGGCTAATAACGCCGACGCAGCGGTCGTGATACATCACCGGCGTGCCAAGAAAGGCTTTCTCTTCGCATTTCTCCTTATTTTTACAGTCTTTACACAGGGGGTCGAAGCGGGAGTGGGTAACGACCTTCTCGGTCTGTGTTTCAATAATGTAACGCAGAAGCCGTGAATTTGAATTTAATTTATAGCCAATCTGTTTACTATAAGCGCCAGTTCCGGCGACCCGGTATAATTCGTTATCAACAATCTCGACCTCCAGCTGCAGCACGCTGGATAACATCCTTGCAAACTTTTGAATTGTAGGCTGAATCTGCATTAAAATGGAGGGTGCTTTGGACGGTATCATGTCTATCGGCCTTCTATTATTGCTCACCTGTTCGGCGTCAAGCGAAGCGGCTTTATTTATCTGCGGGGAATGATACCACTCCTTTTAGCCACCCGCGTTGTTATAGATAGGGCCAATTCCCCCACCTTATCTTAAATATGCAAGAGCTATCACAGTTTCTTATCATTATGATAAATTTGCAGCGGTTTTTATCATATTGGCGCAATGTGAAGATGATAATCGCATTATTTACGGTGGCAACCCGCGCCTGTCCCGCTGAAATGGACAGCGGGGGGAAAAATTTCACCTTTCTCTTCCCGGGATAACTCGCCTGAATTCGTGACAGACCTGGCATAATCTTAACTATTCAATCCTCTCCGCCGCCTCTCCCGGAGGATTTGGCACGCTTATTGTTAGTGGTAATACAGCGCTGGCAGTCGCTAATTCGGCAACTCTGCATATCCGACCGCACAGCAATCAATAAGCCGTCATTCACGACCAGGATTGAAACATGAAAACTGTTAACGAACTGATTAAGGATATCAATAAACTTAACTCTCATCTCAGTGAGAAAGACTTTCTGCTGACCTGGGAACAATCGCCGGATGAGCTGAAACAGGTGCTGGACGTCGCCGCCGCGCTAAAAACGCTACGCGCTGAAAATATCGCCACCAAAGTGTTTAACAGCGGATTGGGTATTTCCGTGTTCCGCGATAACTCAACCCGCACCCGCTTCTCCTATGCCTCCGCGCTCAACCTGTTAGGTCTGGCGCAACAGGATCTGGATGAGGGGAAATCGCAAATTGCCCACGGCGAAACGGTCCGTGAAACCGCCAATATGATCTCCTTCTGCGCCGACGCCATCGGCATCCGCGATGACATGTTCCTTGGCGCGGGCAACGCCTACATGCGTGAGGTAGGCGAAGCGCTGGACGACGGCCACAAGCAGGGCGTCCTGCCGCAGCGACCGGCGCTGATCAATCTGCAGTGCGATATCGACCACCCGACGCAATCCATGGCCGATCTCGCCTGGCTGCGCGAGCACTTCGGTTCGCTGGAGAATCTGAAAGGTAAGAAGATCGCCATGACCTGGGCCTACTCGCCGAGCTATGGCAAGCCCCTCTCGGTGCCGCAGGGCATTATCGGCCTGATGACCCGCTTCGGTATGGACGTCACCCTCGCCCACCCGGAAGGGTACGACCTGATCCCTGACGTTATCGAAGTGGCAAAAAACAATGCCCAGGCCTCCGGCGGCAGCTTCCGCCAGGTGAACAGCATGGAGGAAGCCTTTAAAGACGCCGATATCGTCTATCCGAAATCCTGGGCGCCGTACAAGGTAATGGAAAAACGCACCGAGCTGCTGCGCGCAAATGACCATGAAGGTCTGAAGGCGCTGGAGAAAGCCTGCCTTGAGCAGAACGCCGGCCATAAAGACTGGCACTGTACGGAAGAGATGATGAAGCACACCCGCGACGGTGACGCGCTGTATATGCACTGCCTGCCGGCGGATATCACCGGCGTCTCCTGCGACGCGGGCGAAGTCACCGAGGGAGTCTTCGAGAAGTACCGGATCCCGACCTACAAAGAGGCCAGCTGGAAGCCGTACATCATCGCCGCGATGATCGTCTGCCGCAAATACGCGAACCCGGGCAAGGTGCTGGAGCAGCTGCTCAAGGAAGCGCAGAAACGCATCAAATAATCCCCAGGCTGGCCTGCGGGCCAGCCCCACGACTTTCGCATTTCAAAAAGGATAAGGATCGAGTATGTCTGCTTTCTCACTGAAAATGGATATTGCCGAAAACCGTTTTTTTAACGGAGAGATTTCACCGCTGTTTTCACGCCAGCAGGCGCAGCAGGCTCGCCGCTTTCATCAAAAGATCGCCGGCTATCAGCCTACGCCGCTGGTGGCGCTGAACGAACTTTCCGCGCTGTTTGGGGTACAAAAAATCCTCGTTAAAGATGAATCCCGGCGCTTTGGCCTCAATGCCTTCAAAATGCTCGGCGGCTCTTATGCTATCGCCCGGCTGCTGTGTGAAAAATATCATTTAGATATCAACGATCTCTCCTTCGAAACGCTCAAATCCAGCATCAAAGAGAAGATGACGTTCGCCACCACGACCGACGGCAACCACGGCCGCGGCGTGGCGTGGGCAGCCCGCCAGTTAGGCCAGAACGCCGTCATCTATATGCCGAAAGGCTCCGCGCAGGAGCGGGTTGACGCCATACTGCGCCTCGGCGCCGAGTGTATCGTCACCGACATGAACTACGACGACACCGTCCGCTTTACCATGCAGACCGCGCAGAAAAACGGCTGGGAGGTGGTGCAGGACACCGCCTGGGAAGGCTACACAAAAATTCCGACCTGGATTATGCAGGGCTACGCCACCCTCGCCGATGAAACGGTAGAACAGCTCTCCTCAATGGGTATCGCCCGTCCGACGCACGTGCTTCTGCAGGGCGGCGTGGGGGCGATGGCGGGCGGCGTGCTGGGCTACCTGGCCGATGTCTACGGCGCGAAGCATCTCCATTCCATTATCGTCGAGCCGGAGCTGGCCGACTGTCTCTACCGCTCTGCGCTAAAGGGCCAGATCGTCAACGTCAGCGGCGATATGGCCACCATTATGGCCGGTCTCGCCTGCGGTGAGCCCAACCCGCTGGGCTGGGAAGTGCTGCGCAACTGCGCCACGCAGTTTGTCTCCTGTCAGGACGCCGTCGCCGCCCTCGGCATGCGGGTGCTGGGAAACCCGGCGGGCCAGGATCCGCGCGTTATTTCCGGCGAATCCGGCGCCGTCGGTCTCGGCCTGCTGGCGGCGATTTATTTCCATCCGCAGCGCGAAGCGCTGATGCACAAGCTCAAGCTGGATAGCGATTCCGTGGTGCTGGTGATTAGCACCGAAGGCGACACCGACGTTAAGCACTATCGCGAAGTCGTCTGGGAAGGCAAACATCCGGCCGCGCAGTAGCCGATTGATCAACATTCCTCCCGCCCGGCGGGACCCCCGTATTCAGAACTGGAGAACATCCTTATGGCTAAGCAAATTCCGTTCAACGCGATCCTGGAAAAATCAAAACAATACGAAAAAGAGATGACCCGCTTCCTGCGCGATATGATCGCCATCCCCAGCGAAAGCAGCGATGAGAAGCGCGTGGTGCACCGTATCAAAGAGGAGATGGAGAAAGTCGGGTTCGACAAAGTGGAAATCGATCCGATGGGTAACGTGCTGGGCTACATCGGCCACGGCCCGCGTCTGGTCGCCATGGACGCGCACATTGATACCGTCGGCATTGGCAACATCAAGAACTGGAACTTCGATCCGTACGAAGGTATGGAGACCGATGAGCTGATCGGCGGACGCGGCGCGTCTGACCAGGAGGGCGGAATGGCCTCAATGGTTTACGCCGGTAAAATCATTAAAGATCTGGGCCTGGAAGATGAGTATACCCTGCTGGTGACCGGTACCGTTCAGGAAGAGGATTGCGACGGCCTGTGCTGGCAGTACATTATTGAACAATCCGGCATACGTCCGGAATTCGTGGTCAGCACCGAACCTACCGACTGCCAGATTTACCGCGGCCAGCGCGGGCGTATGGAGATCCGCGTGGAGGTTCAGGGCGTCAGCTGCCACGGCTCCGCCCCGGAGCGCGGCGATAACGCCATCTTCAAAATGGCGCCCGTTCTCACCGAGCTGGAACAGCTTTCGCACAAGCTGGGCGATGACGAGTTCCTCGGCAAAGGCACCCTGACCGTTTCCGAGATTTTCTTCACCTCGCCGAGCCGCTGCGCGGTAGCGGATAGCTGCGCCGTCTCCATTGACCGCCGTCTGACCTGGGGCGAAACATGGGAAGGCGCGCTGGAAGAGATCCGCGCGCTGCCGGCGGTGAAAAAAGCCGCCGCGGTGGTCTCGATGTACAACTACGAACGCCCCTCCTGGACCGGCCTGGTCTACCCGACCGAATGCTACTTCCCGACCTGGAAAGTGGAAGAGAACCACTTCACCGTTCGCGCCCTGAGCAACGCCTATGAAGGTCTGTTCGGCAAAGCGCCGGTGGTGGATAAGTGGACCTTCTCCACCAACGGCGTCTCCATTATGGGCCGCCACGGCATTCCGGTTATCGGCTTTGGGCCTGGGAAAGAGCCGGAGGCGCATGCGCCGAATGAGAAAACCTGGAAATCGCATCTGGTAACCTGCGCCGCGATGTATGCCGCTATCCCGCTGAGCTGGCTGGCCACGGAGTAATTGTTCGTCCTGTCTGCCGCCGCGCTCTGCGGCGGTATGTTGAGGTTTCTATGCGCGTACTGATTAAAAATGGCCTCGTCGTCAACGCCGACGGACAGCTAAAGCAGGACCTGCTCATTGAAGATGGCCTCGTCAAGCGCCTTGCCAGTTCTATTGAGGCAGAACAACCCTGCGAAGTGATTGACGCCGAGGGCTGCTACGTGATGCCCGGCGGCGTCGACGTTCATACGCATTTCAATATTGATGTGGGGCTCGCCCGCAGCTGCGATGATTTCTTTACCGGCACCCGGGCCGCGGCCTGCGGCGGTACCACCACCATTGTTGATCATATGGGCTTCGGGCCCGTCGGCTGCCACCTGCGCCACCAGTTCGAGGTCTATCGCGGCTACGCCGCCTATAAAGCCGTTATCGACTACAGTTTTCACGGCGTTATCCAACACGTTAACCACGGCATTCTCGACGAGATCCCGATGATGGTGGATAGCGGCATCAGCAGCTTTAAGCTCTATCTGACCTACCAGTACAAACTCAGCGATGATGAGATATTGCAGGCGATGCGCCACCTGCAGCGCGCCGGCGCGCTGACGACGGTGCATCCGGAAAACGATGCCGCCATCGCCCAGCGCCGGGCGGAATTTATCAACGCCGGTAAAACCGCGCCGCGCTATCACGCCCTGAGCCGCCCGCTGGAGTGCGAGGCGGAAGCCATCGCCCGAACGATCAACCTCGCGCAGCTGGCGGGAAACGCGCCGCTGTATATCGTGCATCTTTCCAACGCCCTGGGCCTGGAGTACCTGCGCCTGGCCAGAAGACGCCACCAGCCGGTGTGGGTGGAGACCTGTCCGCAGTATCTGCTGCTGGACGAGCGCTGCTACGAGCGCGAAGACGCGCTTAACTATCTGCTCAGCCCTCCCCTGCGCAACGCCAGCAACAACGATGCGCTATGGCGCGGTATCCATGATGGAGATATTGACACGGTCGCCACCGACCACTGCGCGTTCTCTGCGCAGCAGCGCAGGCAGATCTCCGGCGGCGACTTTAGCCGCTGCCCGAACGGCCTGCCGGGGGTGGAAAACCGGCTGCTGCTGCTGTTCTCGCACGGCGTGATGACCGGGCGCATCACCCCTGAGCGCTTTGTGGCGCTCACCAGCGCCAACCCGGCGAAGCTGTTTGGCCTGTGGCCGCAGAAGGGGCTGCTGGCGCCCGGCGCCGATGCCGACGTGGTTATCATCGATCCGCAGCGTACCACCACCATCCGTCATGCCATGCTGCACGACAACGCCGACTATTCACCCTATGAAGGCTTTATCTGTCAGGGCGCGATTCGCCAGACGCTCTCCCACGGCAGAGTGATCTTTGATAACGGCACCTTTACCGGCATCGCCGGACAGGGCCGCTTTTTACGCCGACAACCCTTTTCCACCGCTCACCAGGCCGTCAGCGGAACAGAAACGTAATGAGAGGAAGCTATGAGTAAAAAAATTGTTCTCGCTCTCGGCGGGAATGCGCTGGGCGACGATCTCGCCGGACAGATGCAGGCCGTACGACACACCGCCCGGACGATCGTCGATCTTATCGCCCTTGGCCACCAGGTGGTGGTCACTCACGGCAACGGTCCGCAGGTGGGCATGATCAACCAGGCTTTCGAGGCCGCAGCAAAAACCGAGGCCCATACGCCCATGCTGCCGATGTCGGTCTGCGTGGCCCTGAGCCAGGGCTACATCGGCTACGACCTGCAGAACGCGATTCGTGAAGAACTGCTAACGCGCCAGCTGGATATCCCGGTGGCGACCCTGATAACCCAGGTGGAAGTGGATGCTAACGATAAGGCATTTCTTAATCCGACCAAGCCCATCGGCTCGTTCTTCAGCAAAGAAGAGGCCGAAAAGCTGAGCCAAAACGGCTACATCATGAAAGAGGACGCCGGGCGCGGCTACCGTCGCGTCGTCGCCTCGCCCATGCCGGTAGATATTATCGAGAAACAAACGGTAAAAGCGCTGATGGATGATTGCCACGTGGTGATCACCGTCGGCGGCGGCGGCATTCCGGTGATTCGCGAGGGTAACCATCTGCGCGGCGCCAGCGCGGTTATCGATAAGGACTGGGCCAGCGCGAAGCTGGCGGAGATGATCGACGCCGACCTGCTGATCATTCTCACCGCCGTAGAAAAGGTGGCGATCAACTTCGGTAAACCTGACGAGCAGTGGCTGGATAACCTCTCCCTGCGCGATGCCGAACGCTTTATCGAAGAGGGGCACTTTGCCAAAGGCTCAATGCTGCCAAAAGTGGAAGCCGCCGCCGCCTTCGCCCGCTCAGGGCCGGGGCGTAAAGCGCTGATCACGATGCTGAGCAAAGCCAAAGAGGGGATTGAAGGAAAAACGGGCACCATTATTAGCCAATAAGCTGTACGCCACGGGTTGCCGGGAACCTCCCGGCAACATTTCCCCTCGCAGAAGCTCAGACCTCAACCGCCTCAGCCAGACAATCCGGCTGGCACGCTTGCCTCACCTGGTTCATCAGCCCCCCCGGCGCGCCGTTTTTCACCTGCAGGATCTCCGCCAGCACGCTGATGGCAATCTCGTTTGGCGTCTCGGCGCCGATGTCATAGCCAATCGGCGCCCGCAGACGGCTGATATCCGCCTCCGTTACGCCGTTTTCCCGCATCTGGCGGACAAAGGCCTGCACTTTCCGCCGGCTGGCCAGCAGCCCCAGCCACGCCACCGGCTGGGTTATCAGCCTGTCCAGCGCCTCCCGATCCTGGTTGTTGGTGGCAATCAGCACGAAATCCTGCGGCCGGACCGCCATCGCCTCCACTACGTCCGTGAAGCTGGCAGCGTGCACCAGCCGCGCCGAAAGCGGAAAAGCGTCGGGGCAAAGGCTGGCGGAATAGATATCGCCGACGCAGATGTCAAAATCCACCCGCGCCGCGGCGTGGGCAACCGCGCGGTTGACGTGCCCGGCGCCGACCAGCAGCAGGCGCGGGCGCAGGCCGTGCACGCTGATGTAAACCGACATCGCGCCGCCGCAGTCGGAGCCCACGGCGTCGCTGCCGGTGCGCGCCATGCGACCGTGAAACATTCGCGACGCCCGTTCGCGCAGCGCTTCCAGCGCCGCATCGATGACTTTACGCTCCACCATCCCGCCGCCAATGGTGCCCACAATCGAACCGTCCTCCCGGATAAGCATCTGAGCGGAGTGTCGGGGGGTAGAGCCCCGGCTTTCGACAATCTGCGCCAGGGCAAAGGGACGGTTCTGCTCCTCAAGTCGTGCAGCTTCTGCAAAAATATTCATACCAACCTCAAAGGCGATGTTTACGGCTCTATTTGATTATCTGCGATATTTCCCCGGGTTCTCAGTTTGAGAGTCTACCCGGCGTTGAAATAGCGTCGCAGCGACCCGTAGCAACTATGCAATATTTATACTTAGCTGCCATTTTTCATCGTAAATTGTGAGTCAGGTCATTTCGTTAGCCCTATTGACGCTGCAACGGGGGTACCTCATCGATTATTTCCTCTGTTACCGCAGCAAAAATAAGCCGCCTGCTAAAATCACCGCCGAATAGCCGACATAAATTATCATTCTGATATTCCGGATCTGATTTTGAGAAATCTCGCCGAATGATAAAGCGTATTGATTTGAGTTCTCATTTACCCGCTATGGAATTATTCGCCCGGCATCGTCGAGTTTCGACCTGGTTCACAAATTAATTATTTCGCCGCCGCGGTTTGAATAACTGGTGTGATTGTTGCTCCTCTTTCGTTATCCGTCGGGATGATTACCACCGGCAATGTCGATCTTACAATGATATCTAAGGAGAGGGTTATGGGGGATATAATGCGTCCCGTGCCGTTTGAGGAGCTTTTAACGCGCATTTTCGACGAGTATCAGAGTCAGCGGACTATTTTTGGCATTCCCGAGCAACAGTTTTATACGCCGCAGGCGCAGCGGTCGATCGGCGTATTCGGCGAAAGCTGCGCGACGCCGCTCGGCCCGGCAGCCGGGCCGCATACCCAGCTGGCGCAGAACATTATTACCGCCTGGCTAACCGGCGGGCGGTTTATCGAGCTGAAAACCGTACAGATCCTTGACCGCCTGGAGCTGGAAAAACCCTGCATCGATGCCGAAGATGAGTGCTTCAACACCGAGTGGTCCACCGAATTTACCCTCAAAAAAGCCTGGGATGAGTACCTGAAAGCCTGGTTCACGCTGCATCTGCTGGAGCAGGTCTTTCCGCTGGGCACCCATAAAGAGAGCAAGTCGTTTATTTTCAATATGAGCGTCGGCTACAACCTTGACGGTATTAAGCAGCCGCCAATGCAGGAATTTATCGACAACATGATGGACGCCTCCGCCCATCCTAAATTCGCCCAGTACCGCGACACCCTGAACCGCTGGCTGCAAAATAGAACCTTTATCGACAGCCTGCCAACCTGCGCGCGCAAAGACGGGCTGGACAATCTGGCTCAACGCGTGCCGGCCAGGCTGGTTCAGGGCGTCACCCTCTCAACCATGCACGGCTGCCCGCCGGACGAGATCGAAGCCATCTGCCGCTATATGCTGACGGAGAAAAATCTCAATACCTTTGTGAAGCTCAACCCGACCCTGCTCGGCTATCCGCGCGTTCGCCAGATCCTCGACGCCTGCGGCTTCGGCTATATCGGCCTTAGCGAAGCGTCATTTGACCATGACCTTAAGATCGACCGGGCGCTGGAGATGCTGACGCGCCTGATGGCGCTGGCGAAAGCGCGCAGCCTCGGCTTTGGCGTCAAGCTGACCAACACCCTCGGCACCGTCAACAACAAGGGAGCGCTGCCGGGAGATGAAATGTATATGTCCGGCCGCGCGCTATTCCCGCTATCGATCAACGTAGCCGCCCTGCTCTCGCGGGCGTTTGACGGCAAGCTGCCGATCTCCTACTCCGGCGGCGCCAGCCAGCTCAACATTCGCGAGATTTTCGACACCGGCATTCGCCCTATCACCATGGCCACCGACCTGCTGAAGCCGGGAGGATATCTGCGCCTGAGCGAGTGCATGCGCGAGCTGGAGAAAGCCGACGGCTGGAACATGACGCAGATCGACGTCGAGCGCCTCAACGCGCTGGCGGAAAAAGCGGTGAGCATGGACTACACCCAGAAACAGTGGAAGCCGGAAGAGCGCATTGATACCGGCGAGCCGCTGCCGCTGCTGGACTGCTACGTCGCCCCCTGCGTGACGGCCTGCGCCATCAAGCAGGATATTCCGGAGTATATCCGCCTGCTGGGCGAGCATCGCTACGCCGACGCGCTGGAGCTGATCTATCAGCGCAACGCGTTGCCGGCCATCACCGGTCATATCTGCGACCACCAGTGCCAGTACAACTGTACGCGACTGGATTACGACAGCGCGCTCAACATCCGTGAGCTGAAAAAAGTGGCGCTGGAGAAAGGCTGGGACGAGTACCGCAGCCGCTGGCATAAGCCCGCGGGATCCGGCTCCCGGCACCCGGTAGCGGTGATCGGCGCGGGCCCTGCCGGTCTCGCTGCCGGATACTTCCTCGCCCGCGCCGGCCATCCGGTCACGGTTTTTGAACGCGAAGCCAGCGCCGGGGGCGTGGTGAAGAATATCATTCCGCAGTTCCGCATTCCCGGCGAGCTTATCCAGCACGATATCGATTTTGTCGTCGCCCACGGCGTCAAAATTGAGTACGGCTGCGATCCGCATCTGAGCGTGGAAAAACTGCAGGCGAAGGGTTTTCGTTACGTGCTGGTCGGCACCGGTACCGATAAAAACAGCGGCGTGAAGCTGGGCGGCGATAACCAGAACGTGCATAAGTCGCTGCAGTTCCTGCGCGAGTTTAACCGCGGCGCCGAGCTGAACCTGGGCAAACGCGTGGCCGTGGTCGGCGCCGGCAACACCGCCATGGACTGCGCCCGCGCGGCGCTGCGCGTGCCCGGCGTGCAGAGCGCGACCATCGTCTATCGCCGCTCGCAGCAAGAGATGCCCGCCTGGCGCGAAGAGTACGATGAGGCGCTGCTCGACGGCGTCGACTTCGAGTGGCTATGCAACCCGGAACAGTTTAACGCCGACGGGACGCTCGTCGTACGCGTCATGAAGCTCGGCGAGCCGGATGAGAAAGGCCGCCGCCGCCCGGTGGAAACCGATGAGATTCGCACCCTGCAAGTCGACTCTCTGATTACCGCCATCGGCGAGCAGCAGGACGGCGAAGCGCTGTCGGCAATGGGGATCCCACTCGACCCGCAGGGCTGGCCGGTGGTCAACGCCGATGGCGAGACCAGCAAACCGAACGTCTTCCTGATCGGCGACGTTCAGCGCGGCCCCTCTTCTATCGTCTCCGCTATCGGCAACGCGCGACGGGCCACGGACGCGATCCTGGCCCGGGAAAATATCGCCAGCAGCTACGGAAACAAAGTCTGGAACAACGTCGATCCGGCGAAGGTGTACCAGCGTAAAGGCGCCATCGCCGTCACGCTGGTGGATAAAAACCAGCGCGAGGCTTTTGTCGAGCAGGAAGCCAGCCGCTGCCTGGAGTGCAACTACGTGTGCAGCAAGTGCGTCGACGTCTGTCCGAACCGCGCCAATATTTCCGTGGCCGTGCCGGGCTTCCAGAATCGCTTCCAGACCCTGCATCTGGATGCTTATTGCAACGAATGCGGCAACTGCGCTCAGTTCTGCCCGTGGCAGGGAAAACCGTATAAAGACAAAATCACCGTGTTCAGCCTGGAGCAGGATTTTGTCAACAGCACCAATCCGGGCTTCTTCGTCGCAGGCGCCAGCGTCAAAGTGCGTCAGGACGACCAGACGTGGCAGCTGGAAATTAACGACCGCGGCCAGTTTAACGAGGTACCGGCCCAGCTGGACGCCATGTGCCGCATCATAAGCCATATTCATCAGCACCAAAGCTATCTTCTGGGAGGCGTTGAAGTATGAGTATCCTGATCCTGAAAAATGCCACCGCCGCGCAGATCTATCCGGCGAAAGTGTGGGAGAACGTCGATATCGCCATTGAGAGCGATAAAATTCTCGCTGTCGGCCCCGGCCTGTGCCAGCGCTATCCGCAGGCGCAGGTGAAAGAGATGCGCGGGCAGCTGGTGATGCCCGGCATGGTCTGCTCCCACAATCACTTTTATTCCGGCCTGTCCCGGGGGATTCAGGCCAATATCGCCCCCAGCCCGGACTTTATCTCCACGCTGAAAAACCTGTGGTGGCGCCTTGACCGGGCGCTGGACGAAGAGTCGCTCTACTACAGCGGGCTGATCTGCGCCATGGAGGCCGTGCGCAGCGGCTGCACGGCGGTTGTCGATCATCATGCGTCGCCCCACTATATCGCGGGCTCCCTGAGCCAGCTGCGCAACGCCTTCCTCAAAATCGGGCTGCGCGGGATGACCTGCTTCGAAACCACCGACCGCAACTTTGGCAGCCGCGAGCTGCGCGACAGCGTTGAGGAGAACATTCGCTTCGCCAGAGAGATCGACGCCGCGCGCGAAAAGGGCGACCAGCCTTATCTGGTCGAGGCCCATATCGGCGCCCATGCGCCGTTCACCGTGCCGGATGAGGGTCTGGCGATGCTGCGCGAAGCGCTAAAAGCCACCGGCCGCGGCCTGCATATCCACGCGGCGGAAGACCGCTACGATGTCTCTCACAGCCATCACCTTTACGGTAAGGACCTGCTGGTGCGGCTGGCGGAGTTCGACCTTATCAACAGTAAGACGCTGATTGCCCACGGCCTGTACATCTCCGATGCCGACGTCGAGCTGCTCAACGCGCAGGACGGCTTCCTGGTGCACAACGCCCGCTCCAACATGAACAACCACGTCGGCTACAACCCCCGCCTGCCGCAGATGCGCAATCTGGCGCTCGGCACCGACGGCATCGGTTCCGACATGTTCGAGGAGATGAAGTTTGCCTTCTTTAAACACCGCGACGCCGGCGGGCCGCTGTGGCCGGACAGCTTCGCGAAGGCGCTGAGCAACGGCAATGAACTGTTGAATCGCAACTTCAACGCCCGCTTTGGCCGCCTTGAGGCGGGCTATAAAGCGGACCTCACCATTTGCGACTATATGGCGCCGACGCCGCTTATCGCGGAAAACATCGCCGGACATATCGCCTTCGGTCTGGGGGCAAACAGCGTGCGCAGCGTCATGGTGAACGGCGTGATGATCTACGAGGATCGCCAGTTCAGCTTCGACTGCGGGCCGATATTCCGCGAAGCGCAGAAAGTGGCGAAAAAAATGTGGGCGCGAATGGATGCGCTCCCCGCGTAGCCCGCGTAAAAACGCTAAACCGGCCTGGCAGGCCGGTTTTTTTTGCTGACAGAACGCGGGCGTATGAAATTGCCCGGCAGCTTCCGCGCCGCCGGGCGCGAGGTTTACAGCGACAGTAGCGCGGCGGTGGCGATATTGCGCTGCTTTTGCAGCGCGCTGAGCTGCTCTTCGGTCATGATACTCAGCGCCGCCGTCGGGCAGACATCAACGCAGGCGGGGCCGCGCTCCCGGGTGCCGCAAAGATCGCACTTAACGATAACCGGCGTCACACCGGCCTCCACCTCAATGGTAATCGCCCCAAACGGGCAGGCGACCACGCAGCTCTGGCAGCCAATGCAGCGCCCGCCGTCGGCCTCCACTTTCTCCGCCCCCATGCTCAGCGCCCCGGTCGGGCAGGCGCCCACGCAGGGCGCATTCTCGCACTGATGACACATCACCGGCACGCTAAGCTCGTCGAGGCGCATCACCTTCAGGCGAGGATGAAACTCCGCCCCCGGCGCCACGTGTTCCAGCGCACAGGCTACCTCACAGGTCCTGCAGCCGATGCAGGCCTGCGAACTGGCAACGATAAAACGAGTCATATCTCCTCCCGGGCCGTGAATTGCATCAACATCTCGCTGGCCGCCTGCCGCCCGGCAACCATGGCGGTGACCACCAGGTCCGCGCCGGTCACGGCATCGCCGCCGGCAAAGATTTTGTCATGGCTGGTTTGCGTCGTTCCGCGCCCTTTGCCGCCGGTCACTATCTGCCCCCAGCGGTCCAGCTTTATCCCGTGGCCTCGCAGCCACGGCATCTCGTGAGCCTGAAAGCCAAACGCCATAATGAGCACATCGACTTTAAGTTCAAACCCGGAATCCGGGATCGGCTGCGGCCGGCGGCGGCCGTCCGGGCCCGGCTCGCCCATCTTCGTGCGGATCATCTCCACCGCGCAGACCTGCCCCTTGCGGTTGAGCTGAATGCGCTGCGGCTGCACGTTAAACTCAAATTTCACCCCCTCTTCCCGCGCGTTCACCACCTCTTTTTTCGATCCGGGCATGCTCAGCTCATCGCGACGGTAGGCGCAGGTCACGCTCGCTGCGCCGCGGCGAACGGCGGTGCGCAGGCAGTCCATCGCCGTATCTCCCCCACCAAGCACTACCACCCGTTTCCCCTTAATGTCGGTCAGCGGATACTCGGGGCTCTCTTCGAGCCCCATCACCTCGCGGGTGCTGGCAATCAGGAACGGCAGGGCCTGAATCACGCCGGGGGCGTTCTCTCCCTCCAGGCCGGCGGCCATCAGACCGTAGGTGCCCACGCCGAGGAAGACGGCGTCATAGTTTTTCACCAGATCGGCAAAAGCCACGTCGCGCCCCACCTCCTGGTTGAGATGAAAATTGACGCCCATGGCGCTAAAAACGTCGCGTCGCTTCTCAAGCACGTTTTTATCCAGCTTGAACGGCGGAATACCGAAGGTCAGCAGGCCGCCGATTTCCGGATGGCGATCGAACACGTCAACGTGCACGCCCGCGCGCACGAGAATATCGGCGCAGCCCAGTCCGGCGGGCCCGGCGCCAATCACCGCCACCCGCTCCGGGCGCGGGGCCACTGTGCCGATTGTCGGTCGCCAGCCCATCGCCAGGGCGGTATCGGTGATATAGCGCTCAAGGTTGCCAATGGCGACCGAGCCGCCTTCGTTCTTTAAGGTGCAGGCCCCTTCGCACAGCCTGTCCTGCGGACAGACGCGGCCGCAAATCTCCGGCAGGGAGCTGCTCTGATGGCACAGCTCCGCCGCCTCGATAATCTTGCCCTCGTTCACCAGGCGGATGAAATCGGGAATATGATTATGTAAAGGACAGGTCCAGTTGCACCACGCTTTCTGCGCGCAGTAGAGACAGCGTTCGCTCTCATACTCCGCATCGCACTCGCTCAGCGGCTGATAGATTTCGCCGAAGTGCTGGATGCGGTCATCGGCGGGCACTTTTTTCGCCCCCACCCGCGGAGGTTTATTGAGTATCGCGCTGCGTCTGGCGCCGCGAACGGTGCCCAGCGGGGTTTCCAGCGCGGAGCGAATCTGCCGCGCGCTACGCAGCCGGTTAACGGCGGCCTCATCCATCAGTTGCAGCGCCTGGGTTGGACAGCTGGCCACGCACGCCTGCTGACCGGAAGGATGCTGGCTGCAAAGATCGCATTTCTGCGCCAGCTGCGGCGCGTCGTCATCGTTGGCCACCATCTCAATGGCCCCAAAGGGACAGGCGATGACGCAGTTTTTACAGCCGATGCACAGCGCCTCTGTAAACTGAACGCTGTCGTTCGCCACGCGCAGCGCCTGGGTCGGACAGGAGCCGACGCAGGGCGCGTCGTTGCAGTGGCGGCAGGTCGTCGCGCTGCTGGCGTGGCGGTGGAAGAACACCCGAATGCGCGGCAGAAAGTCGCTGCGCTGCCGGGGCCAGCTGTCCTGGCGATGAGAGGTGACGCAGGCCACTTCACAGGCGTGGCAGCCAATACAGTTTGCAGAATCGGCAACAATAAATTTATTCATTTGCTTCCCTTTATTATTCCAGGACTCACCGGGAAGCAATGCAATAATCAGGCGCTTTTGTTCAGGGTATTCATATGGTGCTTATTTTTGCGAGCCGTCTCAAAAAAACAGGCCCACTCCCACTTAGCGGCGCGATATATATCCGCTCTCGCTGAACAAAAATTATTCTCCGCGCTCAGGGTTTAATCATGTTGATAATTCAACGTATCGCGCGTGATACCAAAATGAGACGCTCCCTGTCTCAATGTGATAGCGCGCGTTTATTCACCACGAGATTTATTTGAGAAGTTTCGCAGCGCGTCGATATTCCCGCCTTTTTCTCGTGAGTTATTTCACACAATTCTCCTTCAATTCTCCAGGCGCTTATTTTTGGCACAGCTTACGCATATTACTTCTCGTGCGCGCAACACGCTGATGAACGCATCGGCTCAGGGAGGCAGCGGCCTTCGAATCGTAACTTCGGCTCTGTTCATGTTTATACAGAGTGAAGTCGTACAGGAGATAACAACTTCATGAAAGATATCGCCAATTCCGCCTCACAAAACGGGAGCTCGACCGCACCGGTCGATGAAATTTTACCCGTTACGCAAATGATTCTTTATGGGCTACAGCACGTGCTGGTGATGTACGCGGGCGCCGTGGCGGTTCCGCTCGTTGTGGGTAATGCGGTAGGGCTCCCGCCGGAGCACATTATTTTACTGATCAGCGCCGACCTGTTTATCTGCGGCGCGGCCACCATCGTGCAGTCGCTGGGGGTCGGTAAGTGGCTCGGCTGTCGGCTGCCGCTTATCCAGGGCTGTACCTTCGCCGCGCTGATCCCGATGGTGTTGATCGGTAAGGAGTACGGGATCGGCGGTATTTCCGGGGCGGTGATCGTGTCCGGTATTTTTATCCTCTGCTGCGCGCCGTGGATTAGCAAGCTCATCCGCTTCTTTCCCAAGGTGGTGATGGGCAGCATCGTCACGCTTATCGGCATGTCTATTATGCCGGTGGCAGGCGGGTGGATTGGCGGCGGGAGCAGCGAAATGAGCGGCTTTGGCGCCCCCTTCTCGCTGCTGATGGCGGCAATCACGCTGGTGATTATTCTCAATATTTACACCTTTGCCTCCGGCGTCGTGAAAAACACGTCGGTGCTGATCGGTCTTATCATCGGCACCGTACTCTGGAGCTGCTTTAAGCCTCTCGACTTTAGCCTCGTCCACGCCACCCCCTGGCTCCATCTGCCGATCCTGATGCCCTTCGCCAAACCTGAATTTCATATTATCCCCGTCGCCCTGCTGTCGATGGTGATGGTGGTGGTGATGGTGGAAACCATGTCCTCGATGATGGCCACCGGGGATATCGTCGGGAAAAAGGTGGACGCGAAGATGCTGCGCAACGGCCTCAACACCTGCGGTATCGCGACCACTATCTGCGGCTTCTTCAATCTGTTTCCCTATGCCGCCTTCGCGCAGAACGTCGGCCTGATCGGTTTAACCGGGGTGCGCAGCCGTTTTGTGGTGTCGGTCTCCGGCATCATTCTGATTCTGATGGGCGTGTTCTCGAGGATGGCGGCGCTGGTGGTGCTGATACCGAAACCGATCCTCGGCGGCGCGGGCATTGTCATGTTCGGTATGGTGGCGGTGTCCGGTATTCGTACCCTGGGACAGGTCAACTACCGCAACAATAATAACGGTATGGTGGTGGCATTAACGCTCGGCCTCGGCATGATGCCGGTGCTGGTGCCCAATCTGTTTACCCAGTTTCCGCCGATGGTTCAGCTGTTTCTGCACAGCGGGATTACGATTGGCACCCTGACGGCTATCGTCGCCAACCTCACCCTCAACGGCAGCGTGCCATTCCGCGTTAACCACGAAACGCCGGTCCCCGATCCGGCCCCGCCAAGCTCGGCGGCGCGCAACATGGCCGTCAGAACCGTCAGAATGTGGCTCCTGCTGCGCAAAGTTCAGAAGGAGAGACAGCCTGAAGAAGCGCAGGAGGGGTAATGATGCTCACCAGACTCCTGTTTGCCTTGATCACCCTGCTGCTGCTGGCGATTCCCGTCGTGCAGCAGGGTATCGCGCAGGGCCTGAACGGCCGCTTTAGCTATGCCCTGCTGTTCTAAGTTTAAGGACCACTGCTATGAAAAGAGTCACGACCGTCTGCCCCTACTGCGCCTCCGGCTGCAAAATGCAGCTCACGGTAGAAGAGGGAAAAATTACCCGCGCCGACGCTGCGATGGGGAAAAATAATCAGGGCACCCTGTGCCTGAAGGGCTACTACGGCTGGGATTTTATTGACGACCCGCAGATCCTCACCCCGCGCCTGAAAACCCCGATGATCCGCCGCCGGCGCGGCGGTAAGCTGGAGTCCGTCTCCTGGGAGGAAGCGCTCGATTACGTGGCAAACCGCCTCAGCGACATAAAAGCGAAGTACGGGCCGGATGCGATTCAGACCACCGGATCTTCGCGCGCCACCGGCAATGAAACCAACTACATCATGCAAAAATTTGCGCGCGCCGTTATTGGTACCAATAACGTCGACTGCTGCGCACGCGTCTGACACGGCCCTTCGGTTGCAGGTCTGCACCAGTCGGTCGGCAACGGCGCGATGAGTAATGCCATCACCGAGATCGATAATACCGATCTGGTGTTTATTTTCGGCTATAACCCGGCGGATTCGCACCCGATCGTGGCGAATCACATCCTCAATGCCAAACGCAACGGGGCCAAAATCATCGTCTGCGATCCGCGTAAAATCGAAACCGCGCGCATCGCCGACCTGCATCTGGCTCTGAAAAACGGCTCCAACATTGCGCTGCTCAACGCCATCGGGCAGGTGATTATCGAAGAAGATCTCTACGATAAATCCTTCGTCGCCGGGCGTTCCCAAGGCTTCGAAGCGTATCGCAACATCGTCGAAGGCTATACGCCGGAGTCGGTGGAAGCCATCACCGGCATCAGCGCCAGGCAGATTCGCGAATGCGCGCGGCTGTACGCCAGCGCCGGAAACGCCATGATTCTTTGGGGGATGGGCGTAACCCAGTTCTGGCAGGGCGTCGAAACGGTGCGTTCCCTGACCAGCCTTGCGATCCTCACCGGTAATCTGGGGAAACCGCACGTCGGCGTCAATCCGGTGCGCGGCCAGAACAACGTCCAGGGCACCTGCGATATGGGCGCGCTGCCGGACACCTATCCCGGCTATCAGTACGTGAAATTCCCGGAAAACCGGGAGAAGTTCGCCAACGCCTGGGGCGTTGAGAGCCTGCCGGAGAGCCCTGGCTATCGCATCAGCGAGCTGCCGCACCGCGTGGCGCACGGCGAAGTGCGGGCGGCGTACATTATGGGGGAAGATCCGCTCCAGACCGACGCCGAGCTTTCCGCCGTACGTCAGGCCTTCGAAGAGATGGAGCTGGTTATTGTCCAGGATATCTTTATGACCAAAACCGCCGCGGCGGCCGATGTGATTCTGCCCTCGACCTCGTGGGGCGAGCATGAGGGCGTCTATACCGCAGCGGACCGCGGCTTCCAGCGCTTTTTCAAGGCGGTGGAGCCGAAGTGGGATCTGAAGACCGACTGGCAAATCATCTGCGAAATCGCCACCCGGATGGGGTATCCAATGAAGTACGACAACACGCAGCAGATCTGGGATGAACTCCGCCATCTGTGCCCCAACTTCTTCGGCGCGACCTACGAGAAGATGGGAGAACTGGGCTACGTGCAGTGGCCGTGCCGCGACGAGTCGGAGGCGGACCAGGGCACTTCGTATCTGTTTGCGGAACGGTTCTCCACGCCGAACGGGCTGGCGCAGTTCTTCACCTGCGAATGGCAGGCGCCGGTCGATAAGCTGAGCGATGCCTATCCGCTGGTGCTCTCCACGGTGCGCGAAGTAGGCCACTACTCCTGCCGTTCGATGACCGGCAACTGCGCTGCGCTGGCCAAACTGGCGGACGAACCGGGCTACATCCAGATCAACACCGCCGACGCCAAGCGGCTCGGCATTGAGGACGAAGAGCTGGTGTGGGTTAACTCGCGCAAAGGCAAGGTGATTTCCCGGGCGAAAATCAGCGACAGGCCGAATAAAGGGGCGGTCTACATGACCTATCAGTGGTGGATCGGCGCCTGCAACGAGCTGGTCACCGAGAATCTCAGCCCGATAACCAAAACCCCGGAGTACAAGTACTGCGCCGTTAACGTTGAGCGTATTGCCGATCAGCGCGCCGCCGAACGGTACGTCAGTGAGGAATACAGCCAGTTGAAAGCCCGTCTGCGCGAAAGCGCCGCGGGGTAAAAAATATCGCCCCGGCGCTGTGCGCTCCGGGGCGATATTGTCTTTTCTTCTTCCCTCCGCCAGCGCTAACCGACGGCGGCCAGATCTTTGCGGCAGCGGCGCGCGACCTCAAGATACTGCTGCGGAGTGTCAACATCCCAGTGAATCCCCTGATTCGCCACGGGGATAACGCGCGCCGCCATCTGACCGATAACGTCCCGCAGGGTGGCCCCTTGCGGCGCGCGACGAATCAGAGAAATCGCCCGCTGGGGCAGAAGAACCGGATGGCCTTTACCGCGATCGTAGGCCGGAATAATGCAGCTCCCGGCGTCGGCGTTGGCCCACAGCCGGCGGTAGACGCCCGGCGTGACCTCCGGCATATCGCCCAGCGCCAGAAAGAAGCGCGAAGCGCGAATATGGCCTACCCCGCACTGAATAGAAGAGAACATACCGTCCTGATATTGCGGGTTAAAGACCACCTCAACGCCCGGATGATCCCGATAGCACGCGGCCAGTTCGTCGCCGCGAAACCCCGTCACCAGCACCACCCGATCGCAGAACGCCAGGGCGCTGGCAAGGGCGCTATCGAGAATCGTTCCCTCGCCCCACGGCATCATCATTTTCCATTTGCCCATCCGGCTGGAGAGCCCGGCGGCCAGCATAACGCACTGTTTATCCATTTTTTTGCTCATCGTCATCCTCCCCCTGAAGCCGAATACAACGCCGCCGTCGGCTGGCGACGGCGGCGCTTGCGGCGATCAGGATTTCAGCACCGCTTTAATCGAGGTAATGATCGGCTGATAACCCGTACAGCGGCAGATATTCCCCTCCAGCGCCTCTTTCAGCTCATCGTCGCTGGGGGCCGGGTTGGCATCCAGCAGCGCCTTGGCGCTCATCAACACGCCGGGCGTGCAGAAGCCGCACTGAACGCCGCCGTGACGAATAAAGGCGTTCTGCAATTTTTTACCGACCGGATCGTGATGCAGCGCTTCGACAGTAGTGACCTCTGCCCCGTTGCACTGGGCGGCCAGCAGCAGGCAGGAGCAGACGGATTTGCCGTCCATAATCACGGTGCAGGCTCCGCACTCGCCCACCGAGCAGCCCTCTTTGGTGCCGGTGAGCTTCAGCTCCTCGCGCAGAAAATCGATCAGGCGGACATTGTCTTTCACATCGCGGGCAATGCGGATGCCATTCACTTTTAGCTCAATATGGTTCATGTTCATGGCTCCTTATTTTTTCTGCTCTGTCATAACTTCCTGCAGCATCTGCCGGAACATATCGATAAATACGGGGACTTTATAAGGCGCAGACCAGCGTCCGCCGATGGCTTTTTCTACCTTGTCGTGCAGTACCCCGGCCGCATAGTCAATGGCGGCGGCGTCTAACGCCTTCCCGGTGAGCGCCTGCTCAACCTCAGTCAACCGCTGCGGTTTGGCCATCAGCGCACCATCCACCAGACGGCACAGGCGAACCACGCCCTTATCGACCATAAACTGCCCGGTTAAGCTCTGGCGCGTAATGTTCAACGCATTGCGCCGGCCAAGCTGCAGATAGCGATTGATCAGCGGCTGCTGCGTCGGCGCCGGCAGGATAAAGCGGACAACCAGCTCATCAGGCTCAAGAAGGGTGCGATAGCCGCCCACGACAAATTCGCTGACCGGCATCCGGCGCGTTCCGCGCGCGCTGCGCAGCTCTACTTCCGCATCGTAGATAATGAGCGGCGGCATGGAGTCCGCGCACGGGGCGGCGTTGACGATATTGCCGCCGATCGTTGCCCGGTTGCGCAGCTGCAGGGAGCCGACGGTTTTACAGGCCGTAACCAGTAGCGGATAGCGCTGCTGAATCAACGGATGCTTAACCAGGTCGGTAAAGCAGACGCCGGAGCCAATGGAGATCCCGCCCTCAACGTCAAAAATCTCTTTCAGCTCCGCCAGTCCGGCGATGTTGACAAGCGGCACCTCGCCGGACAGCATCCGGGCCTGCACCAGCACATCGGTGCCGCCGGCAATAGGCATTGCCCCCTTCTCGGCCATCAGCGTCAGGGCCTCTTTCAGGGTTTGCGGGACGCTCAGCGACAGGGTGTTGAGGCGGTGAACCTGTTTCTTATCGCCAGACTCCAGCATCTGCTCGCTCTGGCGCTCCGGCTTCTTGAGGTTATAACCCAGGCGAACCTGCTCGAGGGTCAGCGGCAGGATTCGGTTGGGGCGGTTGATGGCGAAGCTCACCGCGTTATTGAGAGCCGCAGCGCCCAGTTCAAGTACCGGTTCGCCGATAACTTTCGCCCCCATCGGGCCCGCTTTATCGTAGTTTTCCACCGCAATGATATCGATGTGCGGCATATCCTTGATGGTCGGCAGCAGATAGGTATCGAAGTTTTCCGATTTCACCACGCCGTGCTCGGTGTTGAAATCCTCGAGCATGCCGTAGCCGATCATCCCCTGCAGTACGCCGCCGTAGACCTGGCCGCTAAAACCAACCGGGTTAATGACTTTACCGACATCGTGGGTGGCGACAACGTTATTGACGATGATTTTGCCGGTGCGCATATCCACCGCCACGTCGGCCAGCTGGCAGCCGTACACCCAAGTGAAATAGGGGCTGCCGCAGCCCTTCTCTTCATCCCAGTGAATATTCGGCGCCACGTGCCAGCCGTAGGCGGAGAGGTTTGCCCCGGTAGCCCGGGTCATATCGCACACCTGCTGGAAGCTGAGGCTCAGCTCCGGGCTGTGGCGGTTGAACACCTTGCCATTTTGCCAGGCGATATCGTCGATGCTCTGCGCTTTCAGCGTTTCCCTGACGGCGTCCGCCATGCGTTGTTTAATTCTGTTCGCCGCGCTCAGAATCGCCTGTCCGCCCATCAGGGTACCGCGCGAAGCGACCGTTGAGCCGCCGTCGGCGATCATCGCGGTGGCCGGTTCGCTAAACATCACCCGGTCGAGCCCAATACCAAAGGCTTCCGCCGCCAGCAGCGACATGGTGGTCTGCAGCCCCTGCCCGTTCTCGGATACTGAGGTGGAGATGTTCACGCTGGCGTCGGCATTCACCTGAATCAGCGCCGAGGACGCATCCAGCCCCTCGGCCCCCAGAGAGCAGCCGCGATGGCTCAGCGCGAAGCCAATCCCGTAGCGGATCGGGCCGCCTTCCGCGTTAAGCTTTTTGTAGTGCTCGCGTTTGGCCTCGTATTCGGCCTTGAGCAGCGTCTTCTCCAGCACCTCCCGCGCGGAGACGGTATGCTCGCTGAAGACCTGCCCGGCCATGCTGGTATCGCCCTGCCTGAGAATATTGCGCAGGCGGAACTCAACGGGCGACAGGCCCAGTTCGCCCGCCACGTCATCCATCAGCGATTCGTTGGCGAAAATGACCTGCGGCGCGCCGTAGCCGCGGTAGGCCGAGGTATAGTTGTTGTTGGTGTAAACGCCCACCAGATCGACGCGTACGTTAGGAATGTTGTAGGGGCCCGCCGCCTGCACGGAACTGCGCCAGGTGACAAACACCGTCTGGCCGCAGTAGCTGCCGCCATCGGCGATAATGTCGATTTTAATCGCCTGAATGCGCGCGTCGTCGTCCACGCCAATGCGGTATTTCATCTTATAAGGATGGCGCTTGTAGCTCTCGCGCATCGACTGTTCGC
This sequence comes from Klebsiella sp. CN_Kp106, assembly GCF_040064575.1. Taxonomy (NCBI): domain Bacteria; kingdom Pseudomonadati; phylum Pseudomonadota; class Gammaproteobacteria; order Enterobacterales; family Enterobacteriaceae; genus Klebsiella; species Klebsiella sp. CN_Kp106. The sequence goes on from NZ_JBEAIG010000050.1 coordinate 154,042, forward strand.
GGTTATAGGAGATCTTAACCGGCCGCCCGGTCAGGTGCACCAGCAGCGCCGCGCGGCAGGAGACGTTATCGATAATGTCATCTTTACCGCCGAAGGAGCCGCCGAGGACGGAGCGCTTAATGTTGACCTTCGCCTGGGGCAGGTCGAGATATTTGGCAATCACCGCCCGGGTGCGGTGAGCGTTCTGAATCGACCCTTCGATGGTCATGATCTGTTCATTATTGTCCAGGTAGGCGGTAATCGATTCCGGCTCAATATAGCCGTGCTCCTGGAACCCCACCTCATACTCACGTTCAAAAATATGGCTGGAGGCGGCAAAACCGGCATCAATATCGCCCTTCGCCGTGTGGTGGCGGTTGATGATATTGCTATCGAGTTCGCTGTGAATAAGGCGCGCACCGGGCTTCATCGCCTCTTCCGGGGAGGTAATCGGCTCCCACGGGGTGTAGGTGATTTTGATTTTATCGACGGCGATGCAGGCTGCCTCGTAGGTTTCCGCCGCCACCACGGCAACCACGTCGCCGCGGTAGGCGATCTCCTTGTCGATAATCGGCGGATGATCGGGAACAATCGCTCCCAGCTTGCGCTGACCGGGGATATCGTTCCAGGTGGCAATACGCACGACGCCGGGCACTTTTTCCGCCTCCGACAGGTCGAGCGCATCGATGCGCCCGGCAGGAATATCCACGTAGCGACAGACGCCATACAGCATATTGTTCATAATAATGTCATCGCCGTAGACCGCTTTACCCGTCACCTTGGCGAGCCCGTCTACGCGGGGCACCTCACTGCCAACTAGCAATGTATCCATATTTTTCAGTCTCCACTCACAAAGAAAGATAACGGATTAAAGCAATGGCTATGCCACCTATAAATAAAGGGTTATTTCAGGCTGAGTTATGTGAGGCGCATCTAAAAATAGCGGCCGGTTAAAGAATAAAAAGCGAATGAGGTCGCCGCTGATTATCAAAACGAGAGCATGCGTATCACTATGATAATTGGCGGTTCTCAATTGTGTTTCCAGGGTGACGCCAGCGGTGCATCCGCAGCTCCTGCCGCCGCCGGGCATTGAGCGCAACCGTCACCCTGCGGCAAAACGCGTATCGAGGTGATGAAGCTTTTTGACGCCCCCCCGATTTCGAATAAAAAATAAAACAGACGCAATAATGAAATTTAAATTTCATAAACGAACTTGTTTACAAATGTGATATATATCATAATTTTAACAATTCATTTTCCTGCCACCGGGCCAGCCCCCCGTAAACAATCCTAAAAATTGCCATATATATCAATTAATTATAAAAATAGCCATTCTATACACAAGGCTGTTACACATAGCCCACAAAACCAAACCGAAATAAAACTTTCAAAATGTGATCTGTTTGTATTTTTATTTCACTTATAGCGGTAATAATCATCTCTCACTAAACGCACTCTGCCCGCCTTGATGGCGCAGCAGAAATCCTAACCCCCCGGAGGATGCAATGAAGGAAGTGAGATCAGGACTTATCCGAACCGTTTATATTGGCCCGCCCCTTTTCCACCCTCACGCTGCCGGGGACTTTCTGAACGTCAACCACCCCGGAGGCCCCAGCCCCGCATCTACCGATGATTCATCATTAATCAAAAAGAAACCTCTTTGATCGGTTTTATTTAGCGCATAGCAATCGCGCTAAATAGTTGCACTAAGAACAAAAAATCATTTCATCCCGGCCGCGCTTCGCCAGGCGCACAGGCAGGCCGTGACGAGGATGGGATGACACGTTTTTATCTCGTGCCGTTAATCAAAACAAAAGGTATAAAAATGTCTCTTATTATGAATCTGAACCTACAGCAGAGAAAACGATTACACCAGATAACCCTGGTTGCGACATTTGGCGGCCTGCTATTCGGTTATGACACCGGCGTTATTAATGGCGCATTTTCCTCTCTGAAACAATATATGGCCCTGACCCCGACTACAGAAGGTCTGGTCATGAGCGTATTGCTGATCGGCGCCGCGTTAGGCAGCGTATTCGGGGGAAAATTCGCGGACTTCTTTGGCAGAAGAAAGTACCTGCTCTTTTTATCCTTCATCTTTTTCATCGGCGCATTAATGTCCGCTCTGGCGCCGGATATCACCGTACTGCTTATTTCACGTTTCATCCTCGGCTATGCCGTGGGTGGCGCTTCGGTGACCGCCCCCACCTTTATTTCCGAAGTGGCGCCAACCGAAATGCGCGGTAAACTAACCGGCTTAAACGAAGTCGCCATTGTTATCGGGCAGCTCGCCGCATTTGCCATCAACGCCATTATTGGCATCCTCTGGGGCCATCTCCCCGACGTCTGGCGCTATATGCTGATGGTGCAGACCATTCCCGCCATCTGCCTGTTTATCGGTATGCTGCGATCGCCGGAAAGCCCGCGCTGGCTGATCAGTAAAAACCGTCATGAAGAAGCGCTGGAAATATTAAAGCAAATCCGCCCTCTGGAACGCGCAACCAAAGAATTCAACGATATCACCACCTTAATTAAGGCCGAAGCGGACAAAAAGCTTCATTCGCAGAACGCCTTTGTCACCATTCTCCAGACGCCATGGATTTTCAAACTCCTGCTGGTGGGCGTCATTTGGGCGGCGCTGCAGCAGACCACCGGGGTCAACGTCATTATGTACTACGGTACTGAGATCCTCAGCAGCGCCGGATTCTCAGAAAGAACCTCCCTCATCTGCAACGTACTCAATGGCGTGTTCTCCGTCGGCGGCATGTTATTTGGCGTGCTGTACCTCGTCGATCGTTTTAAACGTAAAACCATCATTATTTATGGTTTCGCGATCATGGCCACCCTGCACCTTATCATTGCCGGCGTAGACTACACGCTGGTCGGCGACGTCAAAGCCACGGCCATCTGGCTGCTCGGCGCGATGTTCGTTGGCGTTATGCAGGGAACGATGGGCTTTATCACCTGGGTGGTGCTGGCTGAGCTGTTCCCGCTCAAGTTCCGCGGACTGTCGATGGGCATATCGGTATTTTTCATGTGGGTGATGAATGCCATCGTCAGCTATTTGTTCCCATTATTGCAGGCCAAGCTCGGGTTAGGTCCGGTATTCCTGATTTTTGCCGCGATTAACTACCTGGCGATTGTTTTTGTCATCGCGGCGCTGCCTGAAACGTCCAATAAATCGCTGGAGCAGCTGGAAGAGGAGCTTTCAGCAAATAAATCTGCAGCGGGATTCAATACGGCCACCAAGGAAAACGGATTATGATCGATACTATTACGCAGGATAATCTCCATCTGTCGTGCCGGGCGAAAAATAAAGCAGAAGTCCTGGCCATGATTGGCGCTGAATTTAAATCTAAAGGCTATGTCAGTGAAGATTGCGTTACTTTTCTTGCTGAAAGAGAGCGTCAGGTCTCCACCTTTTTAGGCAATGGCATTACGCTGCCGCACCTGCCTAAATCAGCAACCAATATCATTGCTAAAACCGGGGTTGAAATTTATCAGTTCCCCGATGGCGTTATCTGGGACAGAAGTAATGTCATGTTCATTGCCATTGGCGTGATTGCCAAAGAAAGTGAGCATATTGATGTACTGAGAGAAGTTGCTTCTATTTTTAGTGATGAAATTATCGCCAAGGCGCTATCATTAATCTCCAGCAAGCAGGATTTCCTGCGGATCCTGCAACAAAACTGAGGGTGGAGGATATATTTGATACGAACAGAAATTGAGTGTCGTAGCCAACCCCAATGATTCATCACCGGTCAAAACGCTTAGTATATCCATGTAATCCCTGTAAAAAGCCTGCTCGCGAGCAGGCTTTTTTACTGACGTTGACCAAACCAAATACGCTTATCAGGGCCATCCCACCCAAAATCATCTTCCGCGCTGAACCGATATCAATATTCATATAATTTACCTTGGTGATGGTAACGGATTGGTATCTATAAAACGCGTACATTCATTGCCCAATATCAAGATTTATATAACAGGGATTAAAAATGAGTTCTCAGCAAATTTACTTATTTGGTATAACAACTTCCCATCTTGTCACACCTTTACCACGTCGTAGCGAATCGCTGAGGACGGTATATGGCTTTAACAGATTCATCGCGGGACGAAACGCCCCGGCAGGAACGCTCTGGCTCAGGGAGGATTTCGGGGCTAGCGCTGCTGGTTGCCAGCGCATTTTTTATGGAGTTTCTTGATGGAACGGTGATTGCTACTGCTCTGCCGGATATGGCAAAGGCGTTTGGCGTCACAGCGATAGACCTTAATATTGGTATCAGCGCCTATCTATTAACTCTGGCTGTGCTGATCCCGGCCAACGGCTGGGTTGCGGAGCGTTTTGGCGCACGAAACGTCTTTACTCTGGCACTGTGCATTTTTACGCTTTCATCCCTGCTATGCGGTCTGACCCATAATGTGACTGAGTTCGTTCTGATGCGTATCCTTCAGGGGATTGGCGGCGCGATGATGGTTCCTGTAGGACGTCTGGTCGTTCTGCGCACCACCCCGAAAGATCGGCTTATTAAGGCCATTGCCACGCTAACCTGGCCCGCGCTGGTGGCCCCCATCATTGGGCCGCCGCTTGGTGGATTTATTACCACCTACGCCAGCTGGCACTGGATCTTCTTTCTCAACGTCCCCCTGGGGCTGATCGCCATTGTACTATCATTGCAGATGATGCCAAACCAATCGGCTAACGAACGCAGACCGTTTGATTTTACAGGATTTGTCGCCACTGGCGTAACGATGCTGTGCCTGGTTGCAGGGCTGGAAATGCTCAGCCAACAAAACGTTAGCCTGATCGGGGCGGCAGTAACCATTACTGTTGGCTTCGCTACCCTGGTCTGGAGTATTCATCATCTTTTGACCAGTAAAACGCCGCTGATTGGCCTGTCATCGCTCTCAGTCCCCTCATTTCGCATCAGCATGCGCGGAGGATTTATCCTTCGTGCGACGATTAGCTCAGCCCCCTTTATGCTGCCTCTGATGTTTCAGGTTGGTTTCGGAATGAACGCGTTTGAAGCCGGCTCGATGGTACTGGCCGTTTTTGCAGGCAACCTGGCGATGAAACCCGCTACAACGCCGCTAATTCGCTATTTTGGCTTCCGTAAGCTGCTTATCGGTAACGGTGTCGCCTGCGTATTGACGCTGTTACTCTGCGCACTGCTAACGCCTGACTCGCCGCATCTGATAACGCTGGTGCTGTTGTTCCTCGGCGGATTAAGCCGTTCCATGCAGTTCACCGGTATCAGTTCACTGGCCTTCGCTGAAGTTCCGTCACAGGAGATGAGCTCAGCCAATACGCTGTTCAGTACTTCACTTCAGCTCGCCAGCGGACTGGGAGTGACAATGGGAGCGCTAAGTATTCGCATGGGCAGCATCCTCAGTGAGGATCTTGGTTACGCCACTGTTCCTGGAATGGGGTTTCGCCTGGGATTTGTCGTCATCGCGATTATCACTGCGCTCGGAGTGTATGATATGACGCGGCTTGCGCCGAATGCGGGTATCAACGTCTCACAGAAAAAATAGCTTAACGCCGGTCAGCCGATTGCTTTTCATTGCGTGCTCGCTCAACGACAGGATGCATTACAATCAGTTACCGGCTACCATTTAACTAAGATAAAACCGACTCATATGGCACGTCAGGGCAATCATAATAAATTCGTCTGCATTATTGAGGCTTAAACCGGTTAGCGTTTCGAACTTCTTAATCCGTTGATACAGCGTATTGACGTGAATGCCCATCTCCTCTGCAGTATTCACTGCGGACTGCCTGTTTTTTAAAAAACAGATAATCGTCACCAACAATATACCAGGTTTGTTATTCTCTTCCAGCACAGGTGAAAACAGATCCAGGATAAAGTCTTTTAGTTCCTCAGGGGTATGTTTTATAAACAAGCGATCAATACCTGAATGACGAAAACTCATTACGCCACTTTTATTTCTGGTTTTAAGAACATCAAGCGCAGTATTAGCTTGTTTAATGCTGGTGATAACCTCCTGGCGTCGCAGAACTGAACTCACCCCCACTTTATAAAGCTTGTCCTGCTGATAGCGCGCGATTACTTTTTCCTCAAGAGCGAAAAGCTTTTGCTCATTCATATCAAATATGATTAACGTTATCACGTCAGCGTCAAAATAATGAAAAACGTTTTTCAATGCGAAGTCTCTGGTGAGAACGTTGATTGTCGACAAATAGTGTATTTCATCGCTGGTCACTTGTGGTGCTGTTAGCTTAATGCACAGTACTGATTTATGGAGAACGATGCCCCTGCGGGCAAATGATATTTCACTTTCTGCCGTCAATCCAATCACCATAATCTCAGCGATAAGATCCAGATTCTTTTTATTCTCCAGCGCAACAGAACCCGCCTGCTTGACGATCTCCATTATCACAAACTCTTTTAGTCTGGAGATAATCGATGATACATGTTCATTTAAGTCCGGGTTTCGCATGATAAAAAAGGCGAGCAAGCGCCCCTCATTTTCAAGAGGAAGCAGACAATAGTCTCTACCGCCCACAATGATTGTCGACACATTTTTTTCGCCAGCAGAGGCGCGCAAGTGACTCCACGTCAATGCACTAAGCGATTCACTTAAACTCTGGTTTCCCAGTACATCCAGATAGTTAAGATCCAAAGAGAGATGTGAAGCGATCGCCGCGATAAAATCACCTAGTCTATTGTATTTAATAGACAATGAGACCATCAAATTATAAAAATCCACGCTCGCGTTCAGCAACGTGTTTTGCGCCTGCAGCTGATTGCGTAGGTCTTCAACGACCCGCAGACTTTCCGTGCGTTCATCATAGAGACGAGCATTGCGCCAGGCCAGCGCCACCTGCGATGAATAGGTTTCGAGTAGCGATTTTGCTAAAGAGTTAAATACAAACTGTCGGCTAAATGAAAGCATAGTCAATGTGCCATAGCATGCCGACTGATCGTATACCGGGACGCAAATAAGCGAAGTTGCCAGCGGGTTATCTTTAAGTATTTCATCACGCAAGGAAGAGCTTGCCGTAAAGCTGTGGTTAATTTCTTCCCGTGAGTTTAAGACCGCCGTCTGCATTGATTTAAACACTTTACCGGATATCGATTCATGCAGACCTACAATATAATCATAATAATTATTTTTAAATCCTGTCATTGCAACCGGAACCAGCCGGTCGCTTTTATCATCATAAATACGAAAGATTGCCGCATCGCTATATGCAATAGTCTTCAGCGCGCCGTCAATAACATGCTGCGTAACAACCTCATGCGAAAGCCCGGAGGCGAGATGCCAGGTATTGTCGCTAATCTTCGTGAACATCGTATTTTGATAATTAATTACTTCAGTTAAAAGTAGTATTTTCACTTCACTGAGAAATACTCTGACATTTTCTTCACTTAGTAGCGCGTGTTCCGTCCGGATGGCAATACGCAATGATTCAATATGCAGGCAAATAATATTAATCACCATGCAATCACCATCCCTTTCACGAATTAATATGTACGATTCATTTTTATCTTCAAAACCGGACGTATCTCCCGCCATTAGCGAGTCGTAACGTAAATCGGAATGTTCAATATGCACATTCGACTGTGGAAAATACCGTACAGACACAACACTCAAGGATTTACGTAATGAGTCAGAATTATTATCAAATGTAGGATTGTACATAAAAATCATCTCTTGAGTGTATGGTTACACATAGATATTTATCATCACTTCTGTAAGGGTAGCAAGGACAAAATCACATCATCTCATGTCTTATGAGGGAACTTTATGCTCAGTGCTACATTTAAGAATAAAAACAATTTGATAATCCTGATATTGTTTCTGTGTTGGGTCGTAGGGTTTATCGATAAAGCCGCTATTAATATTGCGATCATTCCAATTTCTGCTGATTTTGGACTGGGAAGTGAACAAACCGGTATGGTCATCAGCGGTTTTTTCCTTGCCTATTCGCTCACCCAGCTTATTGGCGGCTACCTTGTTGACCGGATGGGCAGTAAAACCATCTTAACCGGTGCGGTTGCCCTGTGGTCCGTTGCCACCGCTATGGGCGGAATGGCAAGCAGCGTTTTCACGCTGGCAGTTACGCGTTTTTTTGTCGGAATGGGGGAAGCGGTTTTCCCTGCAGGAAGCTCCGTTGTCATCGCCCAAAGGTTTGAAAGAAGCAAAATGGCGCGCGCTAAATCATTTCTGCAATCTGGCGCATCGGTCGGGTTCGCCGTTGGCTCGGTGGTCGTATCTACGCTGATTACCTGGTACAACTGGCGAATCATGTTCTTTGTTTTGGGTATCGCTGGCCTGATTCTGGCTTTCTGCCTGTGGTGCGTCCTGCGCTCCAGCGCCCCGGACACCGCTGGCGTTACGATGCCACAGCCATCCGCAGCGCACGGTAGCATCCCCGAAAAGCAGCGTTTGTTGAATATTATTCGCCGCCCATTAACATGGCAAATCGCCGCCTGCTACTTCTTTACCAATATTGTATTCTGGGGTTTGCAGTCCTGGCTGCCATCCTATTGGGTGAAAGTCAAAGGGATGAGCATGGTATCCATGGGCGCATGGTCAATGCTGCCGCCGGCCCTGGGCTTTGCCTCATTTTTGTTTTGTGGGTGGCTGCTCGACAGGTATTTTCAGGGTCGCGAAAAATACCTGATTGCGATTGGCTCTTCTGTCTCAGCGCTGTTCATCTGGCTGATGTTTAACGCCTCTTCCGTGCCGATTGCCTTTGCCTGGCTTTCGCTATCTAACATATTCCTTAACGCCATCAGCATCAGCGTGTTCGTTACCATCATCAAACAATTTCCAAAGGCCTCAGTAGGTACCGCAACGGGGTTTATTAACTCAATTGCGCAGATAGGTTCCTTCTTATCGCCGCTTATGATCGGATACTTACTGAAGCTGACCCAACAAAACTACGCCACCGCTTTCCTGTCGATCATTGCCTGCGCGGTCATCACCTGCCTGATCGCACTGTCCATTACTCATTCTACTGGCGCGGCTCAGGCCGAAGCGACATCTAATGTATCCCAATAAAAGAGAGAAACGATGAACTACTTATCGATTATTGAACGTACGATTGAACAACAACGTGAACGTATTACCGCCGTTAGCGACAAGATCTGGGAATTTGCCGAAGTGCGCTATGAAGAAGCGCAGTCTGCTGAACTGATGGCGCAAGCGCTTGAAGACAATGGCTTTCAGGTCACACGAAAGGCTGGCGGCATCGATACGGCGTTTGTCGCCACCTACGGCAGCGGCGAACCGGTCATTGCTTTTCTCGGCGAATATGACGCCCTGCCCTCATTAAGCCAGCAGGCCAATTGCGATATTTTTTCTCCCGTCGTCGCTGCGGGAAACGGCCACGGCTGCGGGCATAACCTTCTTGGCGCAGGTGCGCTGGCAGCTGCGCTAGCGACCAAAGCCTGTATGCAAGAACTCGGCCTGGCGGGAACGGTGAAATACTTTGGCTGCCCGGCTGAAGAAGGCGGCGGCGGCAAGGCCTATATGGCGCGTGCCGGGCTGTTTGACGGTGTTGACGTCGCGTTCACCTGGCACCCGTGGGACGAGAATCTGGCCTACAACGCCAGAATGCTTGCGACTAACCAGGTGAAATATCTGTTTAAAGGCAAAAGCACCCACGCAGCATTCAGTCCGCACATGGGGCGCAGCGCGCTTGACGGCGTTGAGCTGATGAACGTTGGGGCCAATTTCCTGCGTGAACATATTATTCCTGAAGCGCGGCTCCACTACGCCATCACCAACGCGGGTGGCAACGCGCCAAACGTGGTGCAGTCTGAGGCCCATGTTCTGTACAAAGTACGCTCACCCAAAATGCAGGAAGTTCGAGAAATCACTCAGCGCGTTGACGATGTCGCTCGCGGCGCGGCGCTGATGACCGGAACGGAAGTCACCATTGAATTTGATGCGGCCTCGGCCGATCTTATCCCTAACGTCACCCTCGCCAGCGTAATGAACGAAGAGTTGCTCAAAACTGGCCCGGTCACCTTTAGCCCTGAAGAAAAAGCCTTCGCCCAGGCGATACAAGAGACCTTTTCTGAGGAAGAAAAGCGCAAAGTCGCCAAAAGGGGCCGCACGCTATCCGAAGACATCACGCCGTTTCGCCAGGAACCTGATTTCCTCAATGGCTCAACGGACGTTGGTGACGTGAGCTGGCTGCTGCCTGTCGGCCAGGTCTATATCACCACCTGCGCCTGGGGCACACCACCGCACTCATGGCAGATGGTTACCCAGGGAAAAACCTCCTACGCCCACAAGGGGCTGCTGCTGGCTGGTCGTGTGATGGCCGCCTCGGCAATTCGCGTTCTCACCACCCCAGCGATCATTTCACAAGCGAAGGAAGAACACCTTGAGCAAAGAGACCACGAAGAGTACCGCTCGCTAATTCCTCAAGACGCAAGGCCACGCTCACTAAACAGATAACTAATGCAAAGGCGGTTCCATACCGCCTTTATTCTAAAATGATGAGGCGCTAAAAATGAAAATGTATAAAAACACACTGCTTGCGGTGGTTATTCTTACGTCCGCAGCAGCCCCTGCGGCAGAAATATATAATAAGGATGGCAATAAATTAGATCTATATGGTAGCATTCGTGCTCGCCACTATTTTAGCGATGATACAACCATTGATGGCGATAATACCTATTTCAGATTAGGTATTAAGGGCATGACTAAAATTAATGACGAGCTCACCGGCTTTGGTCAATGGGAATATAATATTCAGGGAAATCGCGCGGAATCTGACGGTTCAGACGGTACCAAAACCCGCTATGCTTATGCCGGGTTAAAATACGCTGACCTGGGTTCCATCGACTATGGAAGAAATTCCGGCGTGCTCTATGACGTCGCCAGCATAACCGACTATGCGCCAATCTTTGACATCATGACCGATAGCTATACCGATGGCTTTCTTACGGGCAGAGCCAACGGGCTGTTAACCTGGCGTAACACCAACTTCTTCGGCCTGAACGATAACCTTAAATTCGCTCTGCAATATCAGGGAAAGAACGGATCCGGGAGTAACAATAGCAGCCGTTCAGTCTATGGTTCTAACGGTGATGGCGCAGGCGCATCGGTTAGCTACGATTTCGACTGGGGCGGCTCTCTGCTGGCCGCTTACGGCAACTCACGACGCACGGCGGAACAGGAGGCTTTGGCCTACGGTGGTGGTAAGCACGCGGAAATGTGGGCTACCGGTTTTAAATACGATTCTGGCAGTCTTTATGCGGCGGTAAAATATTCTCAAGGATATAATATTACACCTATCAAAAATTATGGCTATGCGAATAAAAGTGAAAACTTCGAAGTTTATACCCGCTATGTTTTTGATAACGGCATTATTCCCGGCATTGGTTGGTTCCAGTCGCGAGGAAAAGATATCGAGAATAGCGGTGATATCTATTTAATGAAATATCTCGATATTAACCTGTCCTGGTTCCTGAACAAGAATTTCTTTACCTATGTCGATTACAAAATAAATCAGCTGGATAAAAATACGCCTTTCAGTATTTCGACCGACGACACTTTTGGCGTTGGCATGACCTGGCAGTTTTAATATCCAGCCGCCACGCAAGCAGGTCCGGTCAACGAGCCCAGACCTGTTTCTGGTTTTTAATGTGCAAGATCTTCTGCGCCATAATCCCCGACAGGGGATGCGGTTGATAGCACGCTTCCAGATAATAATCCAGAGAAGAGGATTTTTAAGGATCCTCCAGCAGAATCACTCAGCACGGCTATCTCCCGATAGTCGCCCGATAAAAGCCTGCTTGCGCGCAGGCTTTTTGCTTATTCAGAATGGACGTAGCGATTAGCTGCCTTTATAGGTGGAGTAACCATACTGGCTGAGCAGCAGTGGAATATGCAGCTTTTCATTGGTGCGCGTGACGGTGAAGAGAACCGGGATCTCCGGGAAAAACGAGGCCAGTTTCTGTTTGCTGAAGTCATCGCCGGTTTTGAAGGTCACTTTATAAATCCCCGGCTGCATATCCCCTTCAGCTGGATAGAGCGATTTAATACGACCATCGTTGTCGGTGACGCTGGTGGCCAGCGCTGTCCATTTATTCGCCTGCTGTTTTTCAAGGGTGACCGTCACGCCCGATGAAGGCAGACCCGTCTGCTGATTGAGAATATGCACGCTGAGCGTCCCGACGGGGGCGCTAAATGCGGCTGGAGCGACAGACATAGCAGATAACAAAATCAAACTGGATAATTTTTTCACGATGTTTTCCCGTTGTGAATAATAACGTTCAAACGTTAGCACCTGGGCCGCTAAAATATATTCAACTTTTTGTGATAATCACCTTAACGGAAGCAGGACGAGGAAAATAGCGAGCAGGGCAACAGCCCATTCGAAGTGATAGAATTATCTGAATATAAGGTGCATCCCTGGGGCGTGAATAAAGGCCCGCGCGCTTGCGCTATACTTATTTTCCTCCGCGTTCACAAAAGGAATTCACATGAAGATATGGCCAGTTCTGACGGGTGTGGCTATCGCCCTGACGCTTGTCGCCTGTAAATCCCCCACTCCGCCCAAGGGGGTCCAGCCGATAAATAACTTTGACGCAAGCCGTTATCTGGGGAAATGGTATGAGGTTGCCCGGCTCGAAAATCGTTTTGAACGCGGCCTGGAGCGGGTTACCGCAACGTATGGTCAGCGCAGCGATGGCGGCATCAGCGTGGTTAACCGCGGTTACGATCCGCGGAAACAGAAATGGAGCGAGAGCGAAGGTAAAGCGTATTTTACCGCGGTGCCAACCACCGCCGCGCTGAAAGTCTCCTTCTTTGGCCCGTTTTACGGCGGCTACAACGTGATCGCCCTGGATAGCCAGTATCAGTATGCGCTGGTCAGCGGTCCCGATCGCGGCTATCTGTGGATCCTGTCGCGCACGCCGACCATCCCGGAATCCATTAAGCAGGAGTATCTGCGCATCGCGCGGGATCTCGGCTTCCCGGTAGAAAAATTAGTCTGGGTGAACCACGGGTAACAGGCTGAATCCACACTATCTTCAGCGAACCAACGAGCTGAAGATAGTGTGGCGATAAGGCTGGAAGACGATAAATAATTAGTGCGATGACGGCTGGCTGGAGTCGGCCGCCTCTTCTGCAGTTTTAGCGGGAGCGATACTCTCTTTAATCTCTTTGGTTTTATTCGCCGCATCGTTGGCCAGGTTATTGGCATCAACAATCGCGCTGTCTTTAATTTTTCCCGCTTCCTGCACGATTTGGTCGCTTTTCTGCCGGGCATCCTGCTTCACGGCATCAGCCTGGGCCTGGGCTTGCTGAGCAATAGCTTCCGCTTTTTTATCCGCTTCCGCCTTGATGCTGGAGGCCTGGCTGCTGAGATTGTTCGCCTCGTCCGCCGCCTGTTTTTTTATCGCATCAATGTGTTTATCCGCTTCATCCTTAATTGCTTCGGCTTTATCGGACGCCGCCTCTTTAATTTGCTGCGCGTTATCTTTTGCTTTATCCAGATTTGCATCAACTTTTGATGAATCATCACAGCCGGCGAGAATTAAGCAAACGGCAGAAGCGATCAGCGTTTTACTCCAGAGTTTCATAGTCATTCCTTTATTTATTAATATCAGCGTATCGGGGAAGTCATCGCCGCAGGGTTGCCAGGATAATTCTCATAACAATGATGTCATGAAATTATTTAGCCCCAATACTTAGCCCTGCATCCCTTTATTTATAATCGCTAACCAGGCAGAGTCAAGTTCCTGCGCCACTCCCCCGGCGAGGGCTGACGTAAAAAACCCGGGCGGCTGCCCGGGTTGGTCACTGAAAAAAGAGTTTAGGCGGTGACGGCTGATTTTGTCAGCGTTGGGCCGGCTAACGCCAGCCGCGCGCCGGCATCGGTATCGGTATATTGCTTAAAGTTATCCATAAACAGTTGCGCCAGACTCTCGGCCTTCTCCTGCCATTTGTCGGCAGAAGGCCAGCCGCTACGCGGGTCAAGCAGCGCGCTGTCCACGCCAGGCACGCTTTGCGGGATAGCGAGACCGAATACCGGTACCGTTTCTTCGCGAAGCTCGCCGGTGGTCCCGTTTAAAATCGCGCTGATGATATTGCGCGTGTCGCGCAGCGAAAGGCGCTTGCCTTCGCCGTTCCAGCCGGTGTTAACCAGCCAGGCCTCGGCGCCGGCCTCCGCCATTTTGGCCGCCAGAACGCTGGCGTACTGCGTCGGGTGCAGCAGCAGGAACGCCGCGCCGTAGCAGGCAGAGAACGTTGGCGTGGGCTGAGTAATGCCGCGTTCGGTACCGGCCAGCTTCGAGGTAAAGCCAGACAGGAAGTGATACTGCATCTGCTCGGTCGTCAGACGGGATACCGGCGGCAGGACGCCAAAGGCATCGGCGGCAAGGAAAATCACCTTCGACGGATGGCCCGCGCGCGACACCGGTTTCACGATGTTTTCAATATGCGATAGCGGATAAGAGACGCGGGTATTTTCGGTCTTGCTGCCATCGGCGTAATCCACGCTGCCATCGGCTCTGACCACCACGTTTTCCAGCAGCGCGTTACGACGAATCGCGCGATAGATTTCCGGCTCGGCCTGCGGGTCAAGATTAATCGTCTTGGCATAGCAGCCGCCTTCGAAGTTGAACACGCCGTCATCATCCCAGCCGTGCTCGTCATCGCCGATCAGCTGACGTAGCGGATCGGTGGAAAGCGTGGTCTTACCGGTGCCGGAAAGACCGAAGAACAGGGCCACGTCCCCCGCTTCACCGCGGTTCGCCGAGCAGTGCATCGAGGCGATGCCCTGCTGCGGGAGCAGATAGTTCATCACCGAGAAGAGGCCTTTTTTCATCTCGCCGCCGTACCAGGTGCCGCCGATAAGCTGAATTTTTTCGCTCAGGTTAAACGCGACAAAGTTCTCGGAGTTGAGCCCCTGCTCCTGCCATTTATCGTTGGTGCAGCCCGCGCCGTTGAGGACGACGAAGTCCGGCGTAAATTCAGCCAGCTCCTCTGCGCTCGGCGCAATAAACATGTTTTTGACAAAGTGCGCCTGCCAGGCCACTTCGGTGACGAAGCGGACGCCCAGGCGCGTTGCCGGGCTGGCGCCGCACCACGCATCAACGACATATAATTTCTTGCCGCTCAGCTGTCCGGCGACCAGCGCCTTCAGATCTGCCCATATCTCGGTGGATAGCGGCTTATTGTCGTTGCGGCCAAGGCCGGAATCGGCCCACCAGACGGTGTCACGCGTCAGATCGTCCCTGACAATATATTTGTCGCGCGGCGAGCGCCCGGTAAAGATCCCGGTATCCACGGCAACGGCCCCGGACTCGGTCATGACGCCGCGCGCCGCGCCGGTTAATTCCGGGCTGGTTTCATGCGCAATCAGCAAGTCGTAATCGGGGTTATAAAACAGCTCGCTGCTCTCCTGAATACCGAGCGAAAGAAGAGCGTCTTTTACTGATTCAATACGTGACATGGCACTCCTGACAAACTATTGGCTGGATAAGATGCTATTAGGGTATTTCAACCTGTCAGCTAAGCGGATGGATTTATTTTAATAAAAAAACCATCGTGAAATTAAATAAACAGGATGAACAGACCAGAGCCGGCGATGTAAAATCGTGCTCGTGTAGGGTGTCGCCTGAACTTTAGAAATATCGTTTGCACGAATAAGTCATAAGCTAACTCTGCAAAAAATGTTAACACCTGTAGATAATTATGTTAATTGCATAGTTTCTATGCATCATGCTAAAATTGCATAGCTATTATTGCAGGGCAGAGGAACGGATCGGTGCTGGCGAATCTTGAAGTAAAATGGCTTTACGATGTGATTGCCCTTGAGGAATCCAGAAGCTTTACCCTGGCGGCAAAAAGCCGCAATATTTCCCAGTCCTCCTTCAGCCGCCGCATCCAGGCGCTCGAGGCGTCGCTGGGCTTCAGTATCTTCGACCGTTCGGCAAACCCGCTGCAGCTGACCAACCGCGGGAAGATTTTTGTCGGCTATGCGCGAAATATGCTCGACGACATGGACTTCCAGATTAGCCGAATTAAAGGGCTGAACAACACCACCCAGAAAATAAGAATCGACGCGGCGCCGTCGCTTTCCGTTTTATTACTTCCGGAAATCATCGCCGGTTATACCGACCGAAAGAATAAAACTTTTCATGTTGAATCGATTAACGTCAACGATGCAGTGTTCAACCTGAAAGAAGGCAAAAGTGATTTTATCCTGTCGTTTTATAATGAAGAGCTGATGAACTATCCGTTTATCAATCACAAAATTTTTGACTCGGCGCTGCACCTCGTTTCTCCCTGCGATAAACACGGCAGGCCGCTTTTTCATTTACACCGCGGGGTGCTGCCGCTGATGAAATACGCCAACGACAGCTATATGGGGCGCCAGGTGAATCAGGTGATCGACCGCAAGCCGGAGATCACCTTCTCGCTGACCTTTGTCTCCTCGATGAGCGAGCTATTAAAACGCATGATCCTCAACGGCGACGGCGTGGGCTGGCTGCCTCAGTACTCTATCAAGCGCGAGCTTGAGGAGGGCCGCCTGACGATTATGGATGAGAGCCTGTCGCTGCCGATCGGCGCCTATATTTACCGCTCCGGCGCGCGGCTCAACCAGTCAGCCGAGCGCTTCTGGCAGCATATTAAGTCTATGAATACCGTGACCGCATAACTCGCATGGCGGCGGGAAATTCGCTATCATCCGCATCCACTCCCTCTCCGTGCAGCCTGATGTCTACGATTATCGATACCTTTATCGCCCCGCCGTGCCACGCTGAAATCGACATCCTCTACGAGGATGACCATCTGCTGCTGATCGATAAACCCTCGGGCCTGCTGAGTCTGTCGGGGAAAAATCCGCGTAATCTCGACTCGGTGCATTATCGGCTGGTACAGCGGTTTCCCGGCTGCACTCTGGCGCATCGTCTTGATTTCGGCACCTCCGGACTGATGGTGATTGCGCGCAACAAGGCCATCAACGCCGCGCTCTGCCAGCAGTTCAGCCAGCGTGCGGTGAGCAAAGTCTACAGCGCGCTGCTGTGCGGGCATCTGGCGGATGATGAAGGAACCGTTGACGCTCCGATAGCCAAAGATCCGGCGCTGTTTCCGCTGATGACGATTTGCCCGCGCCGCGGCAAGCCTGCCCGCTCCGGCTATCGGGTGGTTGAGCGCCTGCGCTATCAAGGTAGCGTGCCGGTGACGCGGGTCCAGCTGACGCCGGAAACCGGCCGCACCCATCAGCTGCGTATCCACTGCCAGTGGCTTGGCCACCCTATTCTGGGCTGCGATCTGTACGGCGGTCTGTTGCTTCCGGGAACAGAACAGGCGCCGCGTCTGATGCTGCACGCCGGCGAACTGCATTTCGTGCATCCGGTTAGCGGAGAGCGGATCGATGCGATAAGCCCCAGCGGGTTTTAACTCTCCCGCTCACCAGCCCTTTTACCGAATCTCTCCCGCACGCTGATTGACGTCGACGCTTTAATTCGAATCGCGGCATTGCAAATGCAAATATCATATTTGCTCGTTAATCACCGCCTCTGTAGCTTGTGCTCTATTCATGCTTTTCATGAAAGAACATTCAGGGCGCAACGGCTTTATGATTAAACTCGATAATATTCGCAAGACCTACCCCGGCAGCGCGCATGCGGCTATTCGCGGCCTTAATCTGGTGATTAATAGCGGCGAACTGTGCACTTTCGTTGGCCCCAGCGGGTGCGGAAAAACAACCATTCTGCGGATGATTAATCAGCTGGATATTCCTGACGCCGGTGACGTATACGTTCAGGGCGTTAAGCTTGCCGCTGCCGATATTATTCAGGTGCGCCGCCAAATTGGCTTTGTCATGCAAAGCGCCGCCCTCTTTCCGCATCGTACGGTCGCGCAAAATATAGCCACGGTTCCGCGCCTTCTCGGCTGGAGCAAAAAGCATATCCAGGCGCGCATCGACGAATTAGTGGATTTGATGTCTCTCGACCGCAACGTCCTGCCCCGCTATCCGCACCAGCTTTCCGGCGGCCAGCAGGGGCGCGTAGCGATCGCCAGAGCGCTGGCCGCCGATCCGCCTATTCTCCTGATGGACGAACCATTCGCCGCCATCGACCCGGTGGTTCGCGAGCGCCTGCAGGACGAGCTGCTGTTGCTGCAACAGCGTCTGCGCAAAACGATCGTCCTGGTGACCCATGATATCAATGAAGCGATTCGCCTTGGCGATAGAATCGCTATCTTCCAGGAGGGCGGCGAGCTGGCGCAGTTCGCCACGCCTGACCATATTTTGTCGCATCCGGCCAGCGACTTTGTGCGCCGTTTTATCGGCCCCGAACCGAATCTGCAGCGGCTGGGGAGAATTCAGGTCGGACAGCTCCCACGCCATGACGTGCCGCTTATTGATGAGAGCCTCTCCCCCATCGCCAGCCCGCATCCGCCGGTCGCCAGTCCGCTGCGCCTGGTGCTGGACAAAAAACGGCGTCCGCTGAACTGGTTCGATCCGGTTAAGCGCCGCACGCTGCCGGTCGACGCGCCGCTGGCGGCCATCAACACGCTGCGCTTTGCCTACAGCGCACTGCTGGATGCGCCCGGCGGCGTAGTGGTTCATGTCGATACCGACGGTGAATATCAGGGCAGCATCTCCCACGCTCTGCTGCAGAACGTGCTGGAAGGCCGCGTGGATCTTCGCCGCTATGATTGACTGGCCGTGGATCCTCGACAACAAAATCATGATCGGTGAACTGCTCTGGCAGCATATACAGCTGGTGATCGTTTCGCTGTTTTTCGGCACCCTCTTCACCGGCGTATTGATTAGCCTGACGCTGCGCTGGCCCGCGGCCGCCCAGCCGCTGATCTACCTGTGCGGGATACTGTTCACCATCCCGTCTCTGGCGCTGTTTATTCTATTACTGCCGTTTACCGGACTGTCGCTGATGACCTCAATCATCGGCCTGACGCTCTACTCGCTGCTGATCCTGCTGCGCAACGTTATCGCCGGAATAGAGAAACTCCCGGCGACGGTGCTGGAGTCGGCGCGCGCGCTGGGCTATACCCGCTGGTTTCGTTTTGTCGATATAGAGCTGCATCTGCTGCTGCCCTCGCTGTTCGCCGGGTTACGCATCGCTTCGGTGACGCTGGTCGGGCTGGTGACGGTCACCGCCTTAATTGGCCAGGGCGGTCTCGGGCAGCTTCTGTTAGCCGGGTTTAACCAGAACTTTGTCACGCCTATCGCGGTCAGCCTGGTGCTCAGCGTTGCGCTATCTCTGCTGTTGGATTCGCTGATTGCCCGCGTCGGCTATTGGCTAACGCCGTGGGCCCGCTAATGGATATCTTGCAAGCAACATTTCACTGGTTATTACAACCGCAGCACTGGACAGGCGATGCGGGAATATTACTTCGCCTGCGCGAGCATCTTTATTATGTGCTGATCAGCATCGTCGTTGCCTCGGCGATTGCGCTGCCGCTGGGGATTATTCTCGGCTACTGGCGCAAGGGCGCGTTTGTGATTATTAATCTGTTTAATATTGGTCGCGCCATTCCCTCTTTAGGTTTAATTCTTTTATGCATTATTGTGTTTGGCTTTAATGATATTCCGGTCTTTACCGCGCTGGTGGCGATGTCGATTCCGCCGATCCTCACCAACGCCTGGGTTGGCATTTATCATGCCGACCGTCAGCTGTGCGATGCGGCAAAAGCGCTGGGCATGACGCCACTCCAGAGCCTGTGGCAGCTGCGGATACCGCTCGCCGCGCCGCTGATACTCGCCGGCCTGCGGACCGCGCTGGTACAGCTGATCGCGACCGCCGTCGTCGCCGCCTACGCCGGCCTTGGCGGCCTCGGGCGCTTTCTGATCGACGGACTTGGCCAGCGCGATATTCCCCAGGTCATTGCCGGTTCGCTAGTGGTATCGCTGCTGGCCATCGGCTGCGAGCTGCTTTTTTCATTACTCTCCCGGCGCATCGTTCCGGCGCCGGTCACGCAAATAAATTAATTTCCCAACAACAAAAAACCACCTGCAGGTAAAGAGGTATTATGAAGCAGCTATTTAGCATTTCCGCGTATCGTCGCCGCTTGCGTCTTTCGGTATTCACCGCGGGATTATTAAGCTTAAGTTTTAACGCCCTGGCGCAGGACGTCACCATTGGCGGAGCGAATTTCACCGAAAGTTCAATCCTTGCCAATATTTACGCCAGCGCGCTAAAGAAAAACGATATTGCGGTGAAAACCCGTCTTAATCTCGGTAATCGCGAGATTATTATTCCGGCGCTGCAGAGCGGCGAAATTGATATTGTTCCGGAATATCTCGGTGCCCTGCTGAACTATTATGACGGCAAAACGCTGGCTACCAGCCAGAGCGACGTTAGCGCTGAGTTAGCCAAAGCGCTGCCGGCGGACTTTACGCTGCTTACCCCCTCCCCGGCCTCGTCCATTACCGCCTGGGCCGTGCGCGCGGAAACGGCAAAAAAATATCACCTCAGCAAGCTTTCCGACCTGCAGCCCGTGGCACATCAGCTGACTATCGGCGGCCCGCCGGAATTCCCGGTGCGCGCCCTGGGCCTGCCGGGCCTTAAGCGCGTCTACGGGCTTGAATTTAAGGCGGTGAAATCTCTGGATATGGGCGGGCCGCTGACCCGTCTGGCGCTGAACTCCGGCAAAATCGACGTCGCCACGGTCGTCTCTACTCAGGGCAACCTCGCGAAAGAGGATTGGGTGGTCCTGGAGGATGATAAGCATGAGCAGCCGAGCCAGAACGTGGTGCCGCTGGTGCGCAAAGCCAGCCTGACGCCGAAAATCAGCGAAGTGCTCAATGAGGTCTCCGGCAAGCTGAACAACGCCGCGCTGATCGAACTTAACCAGCAGGTCGATCTGCAGCATAAAGATCCGGCGGCGGTGGCCGAACAGTGGGTCAAAACGCACCTCAACGGCAACTGATTGCCGCCATGCCAGGGAAGGCATCACCTCCAACTGAGCCGAGAAAATGCCAAATAATCCTATGATCCTGAACCTTTTCTTCTTCAATCCCCAGGGTGACTACCGCTTTTCCTGGCGTCACCCGCAGGCGCCGGAGAAGGAAATTTTCAGCCTCAAGTACTATGCCGATCTGGCCCGTAAAGCGGAGGCCGCGACGCTCGACGCCATTTTTATCGCCGACCATATCGCTATCTGGGACACGGTGCCCAGCGGCTTAACCCACTACGCTAACGCCCGGCTGGAGCCCATCACTCTCCTCTCGGCGCTGGCGGCGGTGACGGAACATATCGGCCTGATGGGCACGGCGTCCACCTCTTATAACGAGCCCTATAATCTCGCCCGCTATTTTGCCTCCCTCGATTTTCTCAGCAACGGGCGGGCCAGCTGGAATATCGTCACTTCATGGCTGGAGGAGGAGGCGGCCAACTTCGGCCTTGACCACCTGCCGCAGCACGGCAGCCGCTACCAGCGCGCCGGTGAGTTTATTGATGTGGTCACTCAGCTGTGGGACTCGTGGGAAGACGGCGCGGTGCGCTATGACAAAGCCAGCGGGCTGTTTGCCGATTCCAGCAAGGTGCATCATCTTGATTTCGCGGGCGAGTTCTTCCGCGTGCGCGGGCCGCTGAACGTCCCTCGCCCGCCGCAGGGGCACCCGGTCCTGGTGCAGGCCGGCTCGTCGGAGGCGGGTAAAAACCTCGCCGCCGCCTGGTCAGATATGCATTTTGTGTTTATCAAATCTATCGCTGAGGGGCTGGCCTACCGCGAAGAGATGAACCAGCGTTTGCGCAGCCACGGCCGGGATCCGGCGCATTTCAAAATCATCGCCGGCGTTTTACCGGTGGTGGTGAATTCAAACGCGGAAAAGGAAGAGCGCCAGCGGCTTAACGAGCAGCTAATGAGCGACCAGATGGCCATCGACCTGCTCTCTTCCTATCTGCGCATGGATTTATCCGCTTATCCCGTCGACCAACCGCTGCCGCCGCTGCCGGAGGAAGAGACCTTTGATGGGATCCGCACCGCCCTCAGGCTGATTCGTGATTACGATCCGCAGTTGACGATCCTGGCGTTGGGCAAGCTGCTGTTGCAAAGCTCCGATAGCTGGCTGCTCATCGGCAGCGCCGAGGAGATCGCCAGCGCGCTGACGGAAACCTGGCGCGCCGGCGCCGCCGATGGTTTTAACCTGATGTTCCCGCTGCTGCCGGGGGACTTCGACCGCTTCGTTGAGCAGGTAGTGCCGATTCTGCAGCGCAGCGGCGCGATGCGGGATCGCTATCCGACCGGCACGCTGCGCGAGAAGCTGGGTCTGCCGGTCGTCGAAAACCGCTTCGCCCGCGGGGATGGCAAACCGCTGGCTTCATAGCGCGGCTGTTCCCCGGTGGCGCTGCGCTGACCGGGCTACGGGTTCACAACCGTCTGCGGATCGGTAGCCCGGACAGGCGCAACGCGTCGCCTCCGGGGAAGGTGCGATGCCGGGTGCCTTGCTGCGGTTTTCTTCCCGGCTTGCGCTGCGCTTAGCCGGGCTACAGGTTCACAACCGTCTGCGGATCGGTAGCCCGG